>JAUSPK010000173.1 GCA_030655735.1 Syntrophales bacterium
GGAAATTGCATTTATGCAATTTACCGTGCCAAAAACCGAGCGAAGCGAAGCCCGAAGGGGGTCGGCTCGATTGGGCTTGATAGGCGGAGCGCTTCGCGCGGAGCCGTACAAGTTCAATCGAGCATCCGGCGGACGATAGGAGGGAGCGCGAAGCGCTCCGTCCTATCAAGGTGGATAGGAGTACCCGCAGTCAAACTTTCTGCCGTTGCACAGGCAGGAATGACATTTGTTGGTTGGCACTACACAAGAGGCAACATCGGCTAAAACTTTTGAGCGGTCTCGAGAAGGGAGAACGGATGAAATGGAAGAAAAACGGGAAGCGCTGGTAAGTATCGTCATGGGGAGTGACTCTGATCTCCCTGTCATGAAGGAGGCGGCATCCATCCTCACGGAATTTCAGGTTCCGCATGAGCTGTTTCTGACATCCGCCCATCGCTCGCCGGAGAGGACATCGCTGTTCGCAGGCAAGGCCGCCGGGCGGGGCATTAAGATCATCATCGTCGGGGCGGGCATGGCGGCGCACCTTGCCGGCGTCATCGCGTCACAGACATCGCTGCCCGTCATCGGCGTCCCCCTCGATTCATCCGCGTCTTCTCTCCACGGATTCGACGCGCTCCTTTCCACAATGCAGATGCCTGGGGGAGTGCCCGTGGCTACAATGGCGATTGGAAAGGCGGGGGCAAAGAATGCCGCCCTGATGGCGGTCAGGATACTCGCCCTGGACGATGAAGGTCTGCGCCGGAAATTGGACGGGTACACCAGAAATATGGCCGAGAATATCGAGAAACAGCAGAAGCTGTGATTCCCTGCCGGCAAAACCGCGGTGAAAGATGATCCCTGTCATAAAAACAGATTCCGACGAAGCGGCAATCGCCAAGGCGGCAGCGATTTTGAAGGGGGGCGGCGTTATTGCCTACCCCACGGAGACCTTCTACGGTCTCGGCGCGGATGTCCGAAACGAACGAGCCCTTGAGAAGCTTTACACCATCAAGGGGAGAGGGTTCAATAAACCCATTTCCATCATTATCGGCAGCCGTGATGATCTAAAATGGTTCGCACGCGAGATCACGCCGGCAGCCGAGATCCTTATGGCCCGATTCTGGCCCGGTGGGGTTACCCTGCTGTTTCAGGCGGCGCATGGCCTTTCCGAAAGGCTCACGGCTGGGACCGGGAAGATCGGCATCCGCCTTTCAAGCACTCCCGTCGCCACGCTCCTTGCACAGAATCTGTCCGGCGCCATCACCGCCACCAGCGCGAACCGGTCCGGGGAGGGGGAGTGCGTATCGGCCCGGGAGGTGATCAGCAGCTTGGGCGAAACAGTAGATGCCGTCATCGACGGGGGCAGGACAGCGGGCGGAACGGGTTCGACCATCGTGGACACCACCGTCGACCCGCCGGCGGTCATCAGGGAGGGAATTGTTCCTTCGTCGGAAATATACCGATGGATCAGAGGTGTTCAGGGATCATAGCGATAGGGATACCGTCACGCCTGGCACACCTTCGAAAATTCAATCAGATTGTCTCCCTCGCCAAGGGCGATCAGTTTGTCCCCTGATTCGATAACATACGAGGCCATCGGGTTGAATACCATCTGCCCCGATTCTTTTTTGATGGCCACTACAATCAACCCGTACGTTTTTCTGAGTCCTGACTCTTCCAGGTTTTTACCGGCAACGGGCGAATCTTTGCAGACATCCACCTCTTCCATCCTGAGGGCGAGGCTCTGCCTCCGAGTGGTAATCTCTATAAAGTCCAGCATGGCGGGCCGCAAGATGGCCTGAGACATCCTCATACCTCCCACACTGTAAGGCGATATGACCCTGTCCGCCCCCGCGTTTATCAGTCGGCGCTCCGAGGCGTTGTCTTCAAATCTGGAAAGAACGTATACGTCCGGGTTCAGCTCTTTGGCGGTCAGGACGACATAGAGATTGTCCGCGTCCTTGGGGAGGGCGCATACGACCCCTTTTGCCCTTTTGATCCCCGCGTTCAGGAGGCTTTTGTCTTCCGTTGCGCTCCCGTTTATATAGACAAAACCATCGTCCTCGATGTCCTGTATCACATCCGAGTTGTTGTCCACGACAACAAACTCGACCTTTTCCTGGGCCAGTTCCCTGCAGATAAGGCTCCCTATCTTCCCATAACCGCAAATGATGTAGTGATCCTGCATATTGTTTATCTGCTTTTCCAATTTACCCCTCCCTAATATCCTCTTAAAGCGACCCTCCATCAAAACTTCCATTATCACCGCGAAGGTATAGGCCATCGTGCCCACGCCAAAAATGATCAGGAAGATCGCAAAACATTTTCCTGCCGGGGTAACGGGGTAAAAGTCTCCAAAGCCCACCGTGCCGAGGGTTACTATCGTCGCATAAAAAGCATTCGCGAGGGACCACCCTTCCAGAAAGTGGTAACCAAAAGTTCCCACAAGCGTTATTAAGAGTAGAAATGAGAAAGCGATTTTGAGCTTGAACGTCGATAACACGTAGGCCTCTCCCCCGTGCCCATTTCACGAAAAGTCTATTGCGGAATGGACACTACTTGATCTTCGCAGCCTCTATGCCCATAAGCTCAACGACCAGTTCACTCGCCTCTTCGGCAGGCATCGTAAACACCAACATGAAGGGAATCCCGTCACCCGGCTTTATCTCTGCGTTGCGAAAGTCCCTCCCATAGGGATTGGAGAGTTCTTTCTTGATTTCATCCATGGTCAGGCTCTTCAGTTCATCATCCGTAAGTATTATTCCACAGTTAGATTCCGCTTCGGAAAGAACATTGCCCGATGAACCCAGCATTTTTCCCCGGACTCGTATGTTGGAAACTGCAAGCGTATTGGCATTGACGGCAGAACCCTCGGTTACCATAATGGTTTCGCCAGTCCAGCCCTTGACAAATCGTTCCCCCACGTCTATCAGGGTTACCCGCAACTCGGGCAACCCCTCATCCGCAACGCCCTTGTCCTTTATCCCCAACATCTTTTCTGCCTTGGGTAAAACGGTTTCTTTGGTTCCTTCGATTTCCACCGAATCCTCTATTCCCCGAATTTTTTCTATCCAGGGAGAAGCTATTTTCGAAACCGTCTCCCGTGCCTCGGGCACCAGCCACAGATACACACCCCCCGACAGCAAAGCAAGCAGCACCAGATAGAACAACACCTTCCCGACGAGGGTCCACAGTCCCCGCATTCTCTTTCTTCCCGTGATTCTCTCGCTGTATATCACCTCGTCAGCATCGCCGAAGGTCCACGGTTCCGACACCCGCTGCCTTTCTCGGGTCCCCTCACCGCCTGTGATTTCACCGACATCTCCGTAAGTCTCTTCCCATGTGGGCTCCTTCACGTCATCTCCAGATTCGACATCCTCCGCAACCCGGGCCTCTTCCTCCACCCCTTCGCTCTCTCTGCCCCCATCGGTATCCCGGGAGACATCTTCTCCTGTGGGTTCGAACTCATCACTCTCAACTTCGATTTCCCCCAAGACCTTCTGTCTGTCTCCGGCCTCCTCTTCTCCCCCCCCTTCGCTCTCTCTGCCCTCGCCGGCATCCCGGTAGTCATCCTCCCCTGTGGGCACCTGTACGGTATCTTCCGCTTCAGCCTCTCCCGCAACCTGGGCTTTCTCTTCCTCCACCCATTCGACCTCTATACCCTCGCCGACATCCCGATAGTCATCTTTCCCTGTGGGTTCGAACTCACCACTCTCAACTTCGATTTCCCCCAAGGCACTGTCTGTCTCTTCCGTTTCCTCCGCTGTTACCTCTCCTTCCGGTTCCATCGAATGCATCAGCGAGGAAATTTCCACAAGGGGATTTTTCTGAAAGAAGGTTGCCTCACAGCGACTGCACCTGACCCAGACCCCCTCGCCCTCTATCTGCAATTTATCAAATCTGTATTTTGTCCCGCATTCTTTACACTGAATAATCACAGTTCCCCTCCTTGATTACGTAGATTGCCGGCAGACACCTGAATTTTTCATCGAAATCAAGCCCGTATCCTACAACAAATCCCTCATCCAAGGCAAATCCCACATAGTCCGCGTTAACGGCTCTCTCTCTTCTCTGCTTCTTGTCTATCAACGTGCATACCTTTATAGAGCTCGGATGTTGTTCCTTTAGTCTCTCCTGCAGAAATAGAATTGAGGCCCCGGTATCTATGATATCCTCCACGATTACTACATCCTTTCCCTCTATATCCGTTTCTATATCTTTTGTAACGGTTATGTTTCCCGAGCTCGTCGTTCCTGCGCCATAACTTGCCAGCCTCACAAAATCTACCGTGTGCGGTATCTTCAGGTACCGGGCAAGGTCCGCCAGGAAGATAAAGGCACCCTTCAGGACACCTATAAGCACAACCTCTCTTCCCTCGAGATCGCTCGAGATCTCTCCGGCCAGTGCTTTCACACGTCTGTCGATGATTTCTTTTGAATACAGGAGCCTTTTATGTTCCACGATCTGCCCTTTCAGTGGAAATGATGCCCTCGACCGATCAGGCCTTACAATCGCCCGTGACATCTATCGTATAACAGGCTATAAAATCGTCTATGTTTTTCTGGATGATTTCTTCCCCCCGCCTGAGTTCCTCCAGATTTCTGAAACGTGAGGTGAGACTCAGGAATATCTTGTCGAACCTCGACCTATCACACCCAAGTGCATCATAATCGATATGACTTATCATGTATTGCGAGCCATCAAAATAGTACTTTCCGAAACGGTTCGTATCCGGTGACCGGAACGGCCAGAAAGTCTTCAATGAAAAAAAGTCGAGGGCGATATCCCTGAGCCTGCCATTCAACCGGTCCGGATGCGCAACCTCATATATCCCTTCGCTTATAAAGCGGAAATACTCCTTGACCAGATCTATATCGGTAATGCACAGACCGTAGAGGTACCAGTCATCAATAATCCTGATCATAGCCCGCTGCTCCGCGCGGGATATGAAGTGATAGCTGGGACAGAAGTGTCCATTACACAACTCCATCCCATAGAACGATACGTCCCGCATGTCCACCCCGTCGTTTTGAAAGGGATGCAGGAGGCATCCTACCCTCTTTTCCCCACTATCGAGGAATCCCAGATATTCACAGCAGTAGATCACCTCGTAGAGCTTATCGCCGGGTTCACGTCTCTGTATCGTATCCGAGAAGGCCTTGAGGTCGGCCGGGACCTTGACCTTCTCACGAAACAGCTTCGTCCGATCCCTCAGCTTCATGGCCAAAGATTCCCGTGTACTGTCCGCATAATTATAGAGACCACAACAGGCTCCGCAGGATTTACACGCATCCGGCTGACAGAGATGAATACAGTCTTCCCCCTTCATCAAACCATCCACTACATCCTTCCCGATTGATTTTCTTTATATAGTCAAGCTGCGTAAAAAGGCAAGGGATATTCTGTTTGTAATCCGGCGCAAAACAGTATAGGAACACACCTTGAAGAAGATCCTTGCGGGATATAGGAACCGGGGCCAGGCTGTGAGATGACCTCCCCCCCTCTTAATCCTGTCAATTTTTCTCAAAACTAAACGATGATAGGAAGATCAAGATGCATACAGGCAACACTCAGGTACGGGTACGATTCGCCCCCAGTCCGACAGGCTACCTGCATGTCGGGGGACTGAGAACGGCATTGTTCAATTATCTGTTCGCGCGCAAGCATGGAGGAACCTTCATCCTGCGGATTGAGGATACGGACCAGAAGAGATCCATCCCCGGCGCCCTGGAAGAGCTCATCACTACACTGACGAGGACCGGCCTCCAGCACGATGAGGGCCCCGATGTCGGGGGAGACTACGGACCGTACATACAGTCACAGCGTACGGACATCTACAAACAATATATTCAGCAGCTCCTGGACTCCGGAAAGGCATACTACTGCTTCTGCGACGAAGAACGGATCAACAGGATCAGGGAAGAGCAGCGGAAGCGGAAGCGGCCGCCGATGTATGACGGCAAGTGCAGGGACCTGCCCCTGGACGAGATAGCAGACAAACTGGCACAGGGGCTACCCTTTGTCATCCGCCTGAGATATCCCAAAGAGGGAAAGACCGTCTTTGATGATGTCGTGCGCGACAGGGTCGCCATTGACAATTCCATCATCGACGATCAGGTTCTGATAAAGTCCGACGGATTTCCCACCTATCATTTCGCGAGTGTCGTGGACGACCACCTCATGAAGATCACCCACGTCATACGCGGAGAAGAATGGCTCTCCAGCGTTCCGAAGCACATCTTCCTGTACGAGTCCTTCGGGTGGGAGGTGCCGGTCTTCGTTCATCTGCCCCTCCTGCTCAATTCCGACCGGAGCAAGCTGAGCAAAAGGCAGGGGGACGTCTCTGTCGAGAGTTACCTCGAAAAGGGATACCTCACCGAGGCGCTTTTAAATTTTATCGTCCTCCTCGGGTGGCACTCGGCGGATGACAGGGAGATATACTCCCTGAAAGAACTGGAGGATGCATTTTCACTGGACAGGATCAACAAGGCCGGAGCTGTATTTGATATAGAAAAACTGAACTGGATGGGGGGCCAGTATATAAGGACCCTTGATGTAGGATATATCGCCGATCAGTCGAGGCGTTTCTTTGAAGAGGCCGGCATAGATATAAGTGACAATGACAAATATCTGAAAGTAATCAACACGGCGCGTGATTATGTGTACTGCCTTTCGATGATCGTCGAGCATGCACGGATGTTCTATGATGCAGTGACCTTCTCGGAAGAGGACCGGGACCTTATCGGTCAGGAAGATTCACGGCGTATCTTCTCATACTGGATCGAGGCGCTCGAAGGGCAGGAGACATGGTCACCGGATGATCTATCGGTCCTTGTCAAGAAGGCCATCGGAGATCTGGGAATAAAGGGGAAGAATTTTTATTTTCCCATCCGCCTCGCACTTTTCGGAAACTGCCACGGTCCTGACATACCGACTCTCATAGATATACTTGGAAGGGATGAATCCGTGGAACGATTAACCAACGCCCTGCACCTTGAGCAATAGGAAGAAACCGCCCATGTGGCCGTAAGGTCCTTTTATGTAACAGACCCCGGGGAACGGCACCCGTGATCTGTGGCACTGCACATCGAATTGCTTTGGTGGTTTTTTACGCTTATCGTGTCGGCTTGTTCAATAGCCT
>JAUSPK010000185.1 GCA_030655735.1 Syntrophales bacterium
GCATCTGCCGCACAATAATCTCAATGTGCTTGTCATTGATCTTGACCCCCTGCAGGCGGTACACCTCCTGCACCTCGTCGACCAGGTAACTCGCCAGCTCTTTTTCACCCTTGATGTCCAGGATATCGTGAGGATTGCTCGATCCATCCATCAGGGCCTGACCTGCCACAACCCGGTCACCCTCCTGAACACTGATATACCGCCCCCTGGCGATCAGATATTCCCTGGAATCTCCCACGTCGGGGGTCACGACAATCTTTCTCTTTCCCTTGGCGTCTTCGCCGTATGATACCTCACCGTCTATTTCAGCTATAACGGCATACTCCTTCGGCTTTCTCGCCTCAAAGAGCTCTGCGACTCGCGGGAGGCCGCCGGTAATATCCTTTGTCTTGGTGGTCTCCCGGGGGATCCTGGCGATAATATCCCCCGCCTTTATGGTATCACCCTCCGAAACACTGATATTCGCCCCAACGGGCAGCAGGTACCGTGCGATCGCGTTGGTTCCCGGAACCCGGACCGTCTTTCCGTCCTTGTCCTTGATCGAAACCCGGGGTCGCAGGTCTGCGGCCCGGTACTCGACAATGACCTTTCTCGAAAGACCGGTGACCTCATCAACCCGCTCCTGCATGGTCTTTCCTTCAACAATATCTCCAAACTTCAACGTTCCGTCAAGCTCTGAGAGTATCGGAATCGAATAGGGATCCCACTGGGCAATCAGTGTGCCTGCCTTGATCTCCTCCCCTTCAGCAACCTTCAGAAGCGCCCCATAGGGAACGGTATATTTACCGCGGTTCCTCCCCTCCTGATCCAGGACGTGGACCTCCCCCTTCCTGCTCATAACGACGTCTCCGCCATCCTTACTTGCAGCCACAATATCCACAAACTTGAGTATTCCGTCATGCCTCGCTTCCAGTGTGGAGTGTTCCTCAAATTTCGCGGTACCGCCGATATGAAAGGTTCTCATGGTCAACTGAGTTCCCGGTTCACCGATAGACTGAGCCGCGATGATGCCGACCGCCTCGCCTATATTGACCAGATGACCGTGCGCCAGGTCTCTCCCATAGCACCGTGCGCAGACACCCTGCTTGGCCTTACAGGTAAGGGCGGATCGTATCAGGACGCTACCCAGTCCGGCCTTATCGATCTTTTCCGCAAGCGCCTCGTCAATCTCCTGATTTGCCTCGACCAGAACCTCTCCGGTAAAGGGATCCTCTATATCCTCCAGGGCCACCCTTCCGAGAACACGCTCACCCGCCGTTTCTATAATCTCTCCGCCTTCAACCAGGGCGGAAACGTAGATTCCATCGAGCGTAGCGCAATCCATCTCCATGATGACACTGTCCTGCGCCACATCGACAAGCCTCCTGGTAAGATATCCGGAGTTTGCCGTCTTGAGGGCGGTGTCGGCGAGGCCCTTTCTGGCACCGTGCGTGGAGATAAAGTACTCCAGAACCGTAAGGCCTTCCCTGAAATTGGCGGTAATAGGCGTTTCTATAATCTCCCCTGACGGTTTTGCCATCAGCCCCCTCATACCGGCAAGCTGCCTGGTCTGGGCCGCACTGCCACGGGCACCGGAATCGGCCATCATATAGATCGAATTAAAACTCTCCACCTGGGTCTTCGTGCCATCAGGGGCATCTATCTCCTCGGTGCCGATACCCCGCAGCATGTCATCGGCAACCTTCTCGGTGGCATGGGCCCAGATATCAATCACCTTGTTATACCGTTCACCATCGGTTATCAGGCCGTCCATATACTGTTTCTGTATCTCAATGACATCCTTCTGGGCCTTGGCGACGGTATCGGCCTTGCTCTCTGGAATGGCAAGGTCACCCATGGCGATCGACAGGCCGGAGATCGTGGCATACTTATAGCCAAGATCCTTCACCCGGTCCGCGAGGATAACCGTCGTCTTTGCCCCGGCAGAGCGGTAACAGTAATCGATCAGGTTGGCTATCTCCTTCTTGCTGATCACCTTATTGACAAAGGCAAAGGGGACGGCATCAGGCATAATCTCATATAGCAGTATCCTGCCGACGGTCGTATCGACCAGCTGCCCCTCCATCCGGACCTTTATCCGGGCGTGGAGGTCAACCGCCCCCGCATCATACGCACTCCTTACCTCATCGGGTCCGGAGAGGATCATTCCTTCCCCTTTGACATACTCCCGTGTCCGGGTCATGTAATATATGCCGAGGACCATATCCTGGCTGGGAACGATAATCGGCTTCCCATTTGCAGGGGAGAGTATGTTGTTGGTAGACATCATGAGGCACCGCGCCTCCACCTGGGCCTCTACCGACAGGGGTACGTGCACCGCCATCTGATCGCCGTCGAAGTCCGCATTGAATGCCGCACACACGAGAGGATGGAGCTGCAAGGCCTTCCCCTCGATAAGAACCGGTTCAAAGGCCTGAATTCCAAGCCTGTGAAGGGTCGGGGCCCTGTTCAGCATAACGGGGTACTCGCGAACGACCTCATCCAGGGCGTCCCATACCTCCGGGCCCTCCTTCTCGACCATCTTCTTCGCGCTCTTGACGGTCGTCACATACCCCTTGTCCTCAAGCCGGTTGTAGATGAAGGGCTTGAACAGTTCGAGGGCCATCTTTTTGGGAAGTCCGCACTGGTGCAATCGCAGATCGGGACCCACCGTGATCACGGATCTCCCGGAGTAATCGACCCTCTTGCCGAGGAGATTCTGCCTGAATCTTCCCTGCTTCCCCTTGAGCATGTCCGACAAGGATTTCAGCGGCCTCTTGTTGGAACCCGTGACCGCACGACCGCGTCTGCCGTTGTCGAACAGACAGTCAACGGCCTCCTGGAGCATCCTCTTTTCATTCCGTATGATAATCTCCGGGGCATTGAGCTCCAGCAGCCGTTTCAGACGGTTGTTCCGGTTGATGACCCGCCGGTAGAGATCATTGAGATCGGAGGTGGCGAAACGTCCGCCATCCAGGGGAACCAGCGGTCTCAGGTCGGGAGGGATAACCGGGAGCACCGTCAGGACCATCCATTCAGGCCTGTTCCCCGATTTTTTCAGCGTCTCAACGATCTTCAACCGTTTCACGAGTTTTGTCTTTTTTGTGACGGACGTGGCTTCCTTCAGGTCGACCCGGAGCTCATTGTCCAGCTCTTCAAGATTGATATCTTCCAGAAGCTTTCTGATGGATTCCGCGCCTATACCCACCTCAAAGGCCTCCTCCCCGTATTCATCCAGCAGTTCCTGATACTGGTCTTCCGAAAGGAGCTCTTTCTTCTGTAGAGGGGTATTCTTCGGATCAATGACGATCCACGACTCAAAGTACAAGACCCTCTCCAACTCTTTAAGGGTGAGATCCAGGACATTCCCGATCCTGCTGGGAAGGCTCTTGAGAAACCAGATATGCGCTACCGGTGCTGCCAGGGTTATATGCCCCATCCTCTCCCTGCGGACCTTTGACTGGATGACCTCAACGCCGCATTTCTCGCACACCATCCCCCGGTGTTTCATTCTCTTGTATCGGCCGCAGAGGCATTCGTAGTCCTTGACCGGCCCGAAGATCTTCGCGCAGAACAGGCCGTCTCTCTCGGGCTTGAATGTCCGGTAATTGATAGTCTCGGACTTCTTGACCTCGCCGCGAGACCACGAGACTATCGTTTCCGGCGAGGCCAACGACACCTTGATGGCATTGAACCTCACAGGATCCTTAGGCTTCTCGAAAAAACCGTAGATATCTTCCACTCGATACCGCTCCCTTTGTTTTCTAACAGTTTTTATAGAGGATCAGGTCTTACACACCCTCTAGCAATTCAACATTAATGGCCAGGCCCTGCAGCTCTTTGACCAGCACGTTAAAGGACTCCGGCAGTCCGGGTTCCAAGGTATGTTCCCCCTTAACGATCGCCTCGTACATCCTCGTTCTCCCCGCCACATCGTCCGCCTTGACGGTCAGGAACTCTTGCAGGGCGTAGGCGGCTCCGTAGGCCTCGATGGCCCATACCTCCATTTCGCCCAGCCTCTGTCCGCCGAACTGTGCCTTTCCCCCAAGGGGCTGCTGAGTAACCAGGGAATAGGGTCCTATGGACCTGGCATGGATCTTATCGTCGACAAGGTGGTGGAGTTTCAACATGTAGATCATCCCCACGGTCACATTCTGGTCAAAGGGCTCTCCCGTCCGGCCATCGAAAAGCCTCGTCTGACCCGTTTCCGGCAGACCGGCCGACCTGAGCATATCCTTTATCTCATCCTCATGAGCCCCATCAAATACCGGGGTGGCCATCGGGACCCCTTTCCCCAGCCTGAGGGCAAGTTTTCTGATTTCGTCGTCAGTAGCCCCATCCACAAAGGCATCAAACTCGGGAGATGCGTACACCTTCTTCAGTTCTTTTTTCACCACGTCCATGCCGGCCCCATTTACAAGGGCCTGAATCTTTTCCCCCAGCCCCTTTGCCGCCCACCCGAGATGAGTTTCGAGGATCTGGCCGACGTTCATACGCGAAGGCACGCCGAGGGGATTCAAGACGATATCGACAGGCGACCCGTCCTCAAAGAAGGGCATGTCCTCCTCCGGGAGTATTCTCGAAAGCACCCCCTTGTTGCCGTGTCTTCCGGCCATCTTGTCACCGACAGAGAGTTTTCTCTTTATGGCAACATACACCTTTACCAGTTTGATCACGCCGGGGGGCAGTTCATCCCCCACCTTCATCTTCTCTATCTTCTCAGCAAAAAACGACTCGACGCCCTCCACTCTCTCAGCAAGGCCCGTAAGCAGGGCTCTTACCTTCTCTTCAGCCTCATAATCATCAAGCGTTATATCCTTCCAGAGCCTGGTGGGAATATCCGCAAGGATCTCTCTCGTAATGGTTTCCGCTTTTTTCAGGAAGACCTTCCTGCCGTTCGGATCAACCAGTTTTGAAGCGGAGGACTTCCCTACCAGTAATTCGGAGATCTTTTTCTCCACATTGTCGGTAATAATCCTGGCTTCATCATCCCTGTCTTTCAGGAGGCTCTCAATCTCTTCGTCTTCTATCTCTTTGGATCTGCTGTCTTTATCGGCCCCCTTGCGGGTAAATATCTTGGCATCTATTACCACGCCTTCGACACCGGGCGGGACCCTGAGGGACGTATCCCTGACATCGCCGGCCTTTTCCCCGAATATGGCACGCAGCAGCTTTTCTTCCGGCGACAACTGGGTTTCACCCTTCGGCGTAACCTTTCCCACAAGGATATCACCCGATTTTACCGACGCACCCATCCTGACAATGCCGCTTTCATCCAGATTCCTCAGGGCATCCTCTCCCACGTTGGGGATATCCCGTGTAATCTCTTCCTTCCCCAGTTTGGTATCTCTCGCCACCGTCTCGAATTCGTCTATATGCACGGAGGTATAGATGTCATCCTTTGCAATTCTCTCACTTATCAATATGGAATCTTCGTAGTTGTACCCGCCCCACGGCATGAAAGCGACCATAACATTTCTGCCCAGTGCCAGCTCACCGTTATCGGTAGCCGGGCCGTCGGCTATAATGTCTCCCTTTTGTACCCTGCTTCCCTTGTCTACGATGGGTTTGTGATTAAAACAGGTATTCTGGTTTGAACGCTGATACTTGGTCAGGCTGTATATATCGACACCGATATCGGACGCATTCAAATCTACGACATCGCGTTTGATAACAATCCTCGAGGCATCAACATCCTCGACAATACCGGATTCACTTGCCACGATGACGGCACCCGAATCCCGCGCCACAACCGCCCCCATACCGGTCCCCACAAGGGGTGCCTCCGGCTTGAGCAGCGGAACGGCCTGACGCTGCATATTCGAACCCATCAGGGCCCGGTTGGCATCATCATGTTCCAGAAACGGGATAAGCCCGGCAGCAACAGAAACAAGCTGGCTGGGGGATACGTCCATCAGATGTATCTCCCCCGGTCCCACGGTTACGTAATTTCCACTCTTTCTTGCCGTGATGAGAGCCCCTGTAAACTTCCCCTTTGCATCAACAGGGACATTCGCCTGGGCTATGATATAATCCTCTTCCTCGGTGGCGGTGAGATACCGGATCTCATCGAGGACCTTCCCCTCTTTTACCACCCGGTACGGCGTCTCTATAAAACCGAAGTCATTGACCCGGGCATAGCAGCTGAGGGATACGATCAGACCGATATTGGGACCTTCCGGCGTTTCAACAGGACACACACGCCCATAGTGGGTATTGTGCACATCCCGTACCTCAAACCCCGCCCTCTCACGGGTGAGCCCTCCGGGGCCAAGAGCCGACAATCTTCTCTTGTGCGTAATCTCAGAGAGAGGATTGGTCTGATCCATGAATTGAGACAGCTGACTGCTCCCGAAAAACTCATTGACCACAGCGGTAACCGGTTTGGCATTGATAAGATCGTGCGGCATCATGGTTTCTATATCGAGGAGGTTCATCTTTTCCTTGATGGCACGCTCCATCCGCACCAGCCCGATTCGGTACTGATTCTCTATCAGCTCTCCAACGGACCTGATCCTCCGGTTCCCGAGGTGATCGATATCATCGACACTGTACTCGGGCACGCCGTTTTTCAGGTTGATGAGGTACCTCACCGCCTCCATGACATCATCCTCACGGAGAACAGTCGTATCGGAAGGCACGTTCATGCGAAGCTTGTAGTTCATCTTCACCCGTCCGACATCGGACAGGTCATAGCTATCCTGGTTGAAAAAGAGGCTGTTGAAAAACCGATGGGCCGTTTCAAGCGAGGGGGGGTTGCTGGGCCTCAATCTCCGGTATATGTCGATGATGGCATCGTCTTGGGTCTCGATCTTATCGACGAGTATGGTATTCCTGATATAGGCGTTCGTTCCTTCCTCGTCAAGCTGAACAAGTCCGACCTCCTTGATCTTCCTTTCATGAAGGAGATTCACGCCATCTTCATCCAGCTCATCGTTGCATTTCAGGAAGACTTCACCGGTTGCGGGATCCACCACGTCCGAAGCAAGTGCCTTCCCCACAAGGTAATCCCCGCCGACATCAAGCCGGTCCATCCCCGCATCCTCCGCCTTTTTCAGGAAGGCCTTTGAAATCTTTCTTCCCTTCTTGAGGATTACCTCTCCGGTCTTCGAATCCTTGATATCTTGAGGCACCCTTTCGCCGATAAGATTATCATCCACGATCAGAGAGACGCGACTGGCGCTCAGGATAACCTTCTCAATATTGTAGAAGTATCCCATCAGTTCTTCTGCAGAATATCCCATGGCCTTGAGGAGCACCGTTACCGGCATCTTCCTCCTCCTGTCCACCCTGGCGTAGAGGATATCCTTCGGATCAAATTCTAGATCAAGCCATGAACCCCTTATGGGTATGACCCTCGCCGAATAAATCAGCTTGCCGCTCACATGGGTCTTTCCCTTGTCGTGACCGAAAAATATGCCCGGCGACCGATGCAACTGACTGACAATGACCCTCTCGGTACCGTTGATATTAAAGGTACCCTTTTCGGTCATCAACGGAATTTCGCCGAAGTATATCTCCTGCTCCTTGATGTCACGTATGGTCTTCTGCTCGCTGGTACGGCCATTCGTGTCGAACACGACAAGCCGAACCACTACCCTCAGGGGGGCGTTATAGGTCATCCCCCTCTGTGTGCACTCCCGGACATCATACCGGGCATTGCCTATCTTGTAACTGACAAACTCCAGGGAGCATTTCCCGCTAAAATCGACAATGGGAAAGACACTCTTAAAGGCCCCCTGAAGACCGAAGTTCCCCCTCTTTCCGGGTTCTACATCGGCCTGGAGGAATTTCTCATAGGACTTTCTCTGAATTTCTATGAGATCGGGTATCTCAACTATCTTTTTTATGCGGCCAAAACTTTTTCTATAAGTACCCATAGTGATCCTTATGATGGTCTACCCTTCATAAAAGAGAGAAGCCAGAACAGAAATATCCTTTCTGACCTCTGGCTTCTGGACTCATACCATTGAATCTCCTTGTAATGTTCAACTGTGTACGACTGTTACTTGATCTCTACCGTTCCGCCCACTTCTTCCAGCTTTGCCTTTATCTCTTCAGCCTCGCCCTTCGATATACCCTCTTTAACGGCCTTGGGAACGCCTTCAACAAGGTCCTTGGCCTCTTTAAGCCCTAACCCCGTTACGGCCCTGGCAACCTTGATAACCTGGATCTTCTGGTCGCCGAATCCCGTGAGGATAACATCAAAATCTGTTTTTTCCTCTGCCGGGGCTGCTGCCGGTCCGGCTGCTGCCGCTGCTGCCACTGGGGCCGCTGCGGAGACACCAAACCTCTCCTCTAATTCCTTCACCATTTCAGACAGTTCAAGGACTGTCATCTCTTCAAGAAAACTGATAACCTCTTCCTTTGTGATCTTTTTTGCTGTTGCCATTGTTCTATATATCCTTTCCTGTATGTCTAATTGTTTTCTTTATTCAATCTATGGGCCTCAAGTACCTGCACAAGCCCCCGGGGAACTGCGCTCAAAACGGTGACAAGCTGGGTCTGCGCCCCTACCATAACAGAAAGGAGCTTCCCCAGAAGGACCTCTCTGCTCGGCAGTTCAGCCAGGGCACTTATCTGTTCCCTGCTCAACAGCTTACCATCCAATACACCCGCCCAGATCTCAAGCTTGTCGTTCTTCTTGGCAAACTCAACCAGTATCTTGGTTGGCTCTACCACATCTCCAAAGTTCATCATGAGAGCTCTGGGGCCCTTGAGGTGATCATCCAGCGGTAAAAACTCCGTGTCCTTCAGAGCGATGCTGAGAAGGTTATTCTTCACCACCTTAAGCTCACTCTCCGCTTTGCGCAACTCATTCCTCAGGTCAGTAATATCCTTGACCTTGATGCCGCTGTAGTCTGCAAGAACAGCCATTTTAACATCCTTCAGCTTTTCATGAAGCTCAGCAACAATACGTTCTTTCGCGCTTTTATTCAATACATGGCCTCCTTCCGTTGTTTGAGTTCCAAAACATCCTGCCCGCCCTGGGACGATCAAGATTCTCTGAAAGTCAGACCACTATACAGGAAAAGATATCGTTCAAACTCCTACATAGTCTCGGCAGGCCGACTCTTTTGCTCGATTAAACACCGTGGTACCTGCTGTCTCTGACTTCTTGTTCGTTTTCTATACAGCTCTTAAAATACTCCTGACATCCATAGGATCTATGCTGACTCCCGGGCCCATGGTGGTGGAGAGAGAAATGGCTTTCAGATATGTTCCCTTGCTGGATGCAGGTTTCAGCTTTAGTATGGACTCTACCAGCGCCAGGACATTCTCGGTCAGCTTATCCGTTCCGAATGAGGCCTTCCCCACGGGACTGTGGACAATCCCCGCTTTCTCCACCCTGAACTCAACTTTGCCCGCCTTGAGTTCTTCGACCGCACCCTTTACGTCAAAGGTCACCGTGCCGACCTTGGGATTGGGCATCAGGCCGCGTGGCCCCAAAATCTTACCAAGCTTCCCAACCGTGCCCATCATGTCCGGAGTGGCAACGACCCTGTCGAATTCCATCCACCCGCTCTTGACTTTTTCGATGAGGTCGTCCGAACCGGCAAAGTCAGCCCCTGCATCAAGGGCCTCTCGTTCCTTTTCCCCTTTTGCAAAAACCAGCACCTTCACAGGCCTGCCGAGACCATGGGGGAGAACCACACTCCCGCGTATCATCTGGTCTGCGTGCTTGGGATTGACCCCCAGCTTAATGGCAACATCAGCCGTCTCATCAAATTTCGCCCTCGCGGTCGATATGGCAAGCTCCACGGCTTCTCTCACCGAATACCGCCTGCCAGACTCCACCTTGCCTCTTTCCTCTAAATATTTCTTGCCTCTGTTAGACATCTTGTTCGAACCCCGACGTAGATTTATTTGGCGATTTCAATACCCATGGACCTTGCGGTCCCCGCCACGGTAGCCATAGCTCCGTCCATATCTATGGCATTCAGATCTTCATATTTTATTTCAGCGATTTCCCGCAGTTGTTTGGGGGTTACCTTTCCCACCTTTTCCCGCTTGGGGTCCCCCGCACCCTTTGCAATCTTTGCCGCCTGCTTCAGCAGAACAGACGTCGGCGGTGTCTTAGTAATAAATGTAAATGATTTATCGGCATATACGGTTATCTCAACCGGTATTATCATACCTTCCTGATTCTGCGTAAGGGCATTATAGGCCTTGCAGAATTCCATTATGTTGACCCCGTGCTGACCCAGGGCGGGACCGATAGGCGGCGAAGGCGTCGCTTTGCCGGCCTTGATTTGAAGCTTTATGCTCGCAATAACCTTCTTAGCCATGAGACTCCCCTTTGTTTCCTTCTCGTTTCAAAATTTCCTTACGGTTTTTCTAGTTTTGGACCACCTGTATAAAATCCAGTTCTACGGGTGTGGATCTGCCGAAGATAGACACGATAACCCTCAGTTTCCCCTTCTCCGGCTTGACCTCATCAACGACCCCGTCAAAGTTTGTAAAGGGGCCATCCACAATCCTCACATGATCGCCCACTTCAAACTTAAATTTCGGCTTGGGTTTTAAGGTACCCTCATCTATCTTGGTCTTCAGGGATTCAACAGACGCATCGGATATCGGAGACGGTCTGTCCTTCATCCCTATGAAACCGGTGACTTTGGGGGTCTCTTTCACCATATGCCAGGTATCGTCGGTCAACTCCATCTGCACCAGTATGTACCCAGGGAAGAATTTTCTCTTCGAGGTCTTCTTCTCCCCCTTTTTGAGTTCGACCACATCTTCCTCGGGTATCAGTATGTCTGCGAAATACTCCTGCATGCCGAAGGTGACCACCCTCTCTTCCAGAGAGCGCTTGACCCTGTTCTCAAAACCCGAGTATGTGTGAACAACGTACCAGTTCAATGCCATATTATTAGCTCAAGACCAATCGTACTATCCTGGTAAGGCCGAGATCTACTATACCAAGAAATATTGAAACGATAATAACCACGACGATCACGACGGAAGTCGAGGCAAGAGCCTCCTTGGGGGTCGGCCACGTCACCTTTCTCAGCTCAGCCCTCGCCTCCTTGAGGAAGCGCCTCACATTGTCTATCACCAACTGTATCTTTCCCATCCGACATTCCCTCGGAAAAACATAATGGCAGGCCAGGAGGGATTCGAACCCCCAACACCCGGATTTGGAGTCCGGTGCTCTAGCCATTAGAGCTACTGGCCTGTTCCGGGCAACATGCCCTCACTTCGCGACCTCGAAAACCCGCAAGGGGCCGTTCCCACATTTCCACGTCTCTCAGCAGCGACATCCCCGGGAGAAATTTTACTCTGATCACATCTCCACGCGTAAGCAAACACCCTACTTTGTCTCTTTGTGCTCGGTATGCCGCTGGCAGAATTTACAATATTTCTTCATCTCAAGACGGTTCTTTGTGATCCGCTTATTCTTCGTCGTTGTGTAATTTCTCTGTTTGCATTCGCCACATGCAAGGATAACGATATCTCTCATTCCCATCAACCTGCTTTCACCAAAATGGAGCCCACGACCAGGATTGAACTGGTGACCTCATCCTTACCAAGGATGTGCTCTACCGACTGAGCTACGTGGGCCGATAAAGATCATTTCCCACACCCTGAGAAACAAAAAAATGGAGCGGGAAACGGGATTCGAACCCGCGACCCTCAGCTTGGAAGGCTGACGCTCTAGCCACTGAGCTACTCCCGCCTCATAAAAACACAAAATGACAAAAATATGGTGGAGGGGGGAGGATTTGAACCTCCGTAGGCTTCGCCGGCAGATTTACAGTCTGCTCCCTTTGACCACTCGGGAACCCCTCCACGCAAGTCAGCAGTAACTGGAGCTGGCGATGGGACTCGAACCCGCGACCTGCTGATTACAAATCAGCTGCTCTACCAATTGAGCTACGCCAGCAAATTAA
>JAUSPK010000190.1 GCA_030655735.1 Syntrophales bacterium
TGACGGGCTGGAAACCCTGATCGAGATAGGGAAAATCAATCCGGAGATGACGCGGATTATGTTGACCGGATACGCCACCATGGAAAGCGCCATCGAATCGGTCAATGCGGGGATAGACGGATTTATCACAAAACCCTTCTCCAATATCGAACTGAGGGCGAAGGTCAGGGAGTGCAACCTCAGGAAGAGGCTGAAACAGTTTGTATCGGAACAGGTCTTCTCCGAGATGTGGAAGGGGGGGGGCCATATAACCCTGAGGAAACAGAAGGCCACGGTCCTCTTCAGCGATATACGGGGGTTTACCGCATTATCGGAAAAACTGAGCGTTGAAGAGCTGTGTGAGATGCTCAACGCGCACTATTTTTCACCCCTTGATGCAATTATATGCGGACATAACGGGACATTGGACAAACATGTGGGGGACAGCATCATGGGTGTGTTCGGGGCCCCGCTGACCTTCGAGGATGACGCCCTGCGGGCGGTTGTGTGCGCGGTCGAGATGATGGATGAAATCGAGAGAATAAACAACGATCTTTCCGAACCCAGTCAAAAGCTTTCTATCGGTATTGGGATCAGTACCGGAGAGGTTATGGCGGGCATATTCGGTTCTTCCAGAAAAAAGGAGTACACCGTGATGGGAAGGACCGTCAATGTGGCGGCGAGGCTCGAGGGCCTTGCGCAGGCGGGGCAGATCCTCGTCTGCGGTGATACATATCGTGAAGTTGAGGACCGTGTCCGCGCCGAAGATATGGGCCCGATCGCGCTGAAGGGCATTGACAGAAAGGTGAATGTATATAGCATCCGGGGATTGAAAGAGAATACTCCTTGACATTTTTCGCGGATTGGCTTAGAAACAGCACCACGTCCCACAAACAGTACGGATGTACTCTGAAGGATGCTTCAGAATGGACATGACGCGGGGTGGAGCAGTCAGGTAGCTCGTTGGGCTCATAACCCAAAGGTCAGAGGTTCGAATCCTCTCCCCGCTACCAAATAAAGCAAAGGGGTTGCGACAAAGTCGCAACCCCTTTGCCATTTCGTATTTCCTTAAATCCCTTGACAATTATTACGACAGGCGTATTATCAAGATGTTACGTTCATTCAGACACGCTTCATGACCTTTTTTGATGCCAGAAAGAGGAATCTATGGAGATACTATCAGGGACCCCGTTTCCCATACAGAGACGGGGTTTTGCGTGTTTGTTTAATAACGATAGCCGCCTTATGAGAGGAGAATTGTGTGAAAAGCTACCGGAAGGAACTCTGGTTTAACGTGCCCTCACGCAGGGGCTTTATCAATATCACGCCGCAGGTGAATGAATGTCTGCACGAGAGCGGGGTCAGGGAAGGTCTCCTGCTGTGCAACGCCATGCACATAACGGCGTCGGTCTTTATCAATGACGATGAGTCGGGACTCCATCATGACTATGAAGAATGGCTGGAAGGGCTCGCCCCCCATGAGCCGGTCTCCCGGTACCTCCACAATCGGACGGGAGAGGATAACGGAGACGCCCACCTGAAGCGGCAGGTCATGGGGAGGGAGGTCGTCGTGGCGATCACGGACGAAAGGCTCGATTTCGGCCCCTGGGAGCAGATCTTCTACGGTGAGTTTGACGGGAGAAGAAAAAAGCGGGTTCTCGTGAAGATTATCGGCGAGTGAAGGAGGCTTAAAAACGCACGTATTGCGCAACTACCCATTGACAAATATCCATCTTCGTGTATGAAGAGGGGAGCGCGGAATATGTGGAGGAGGACACATAAGATGGCTGGTTTTGTCCTCTCGGGTGTATGTATTGTATTCCATTCAAAGAACAATGTCCGGAAAAGGGCACATTATGAAAAATGTTAAGGAGGAGTGAAATGGCTTACGAGTATGAAAAGTTGACAGTCGAACAGGACGGCATGGTAGTGGTAGCGGCAATCAACCATCCGCCGGCAAATTCCATGGGGCAGGGTGTTTTAAGAGACATCAACGACCTGCTCGACAAATGTGAAAAGGACGACGGTGTCCGTGTTATCATCCTGACCGGTACGGGTGAAAAACTCTTTTCCGCCGGGGCGGACATTACCGAATTCGCCGATCTCCAGAAGGGGAAGATCCCCGAGTACAACGGCAACGAGATCTATTTCAAGATCGAGGAATATCCGAAGGTCATCATCGCCGCGATGCAGGGCGGCGCTTACGGCGGCGGCCTCGAACTGGCCTGCGTATGCCACCTGAGAATTATGGCCGAGGAGGCGACGCTTGGTCTTCCTGAAGTGAAGCTGGGCCTCAACCCCGGGTGGGGCGGCACGCAGCGTCTTCCCCGGTTTATCGGCAAGACAAAGGCTCTGGAACTGATGCTGACGGGTAACTTCATGCCCGCAAAGGATGCCCTGGCACTGGGTCTGCTCAACAAGGTCGTTCCCCGGGCCCAGGTTTTGGAAGAGGCGAAGAAACTGGGAAAGAAACTCGCAGCCGGCGCCCCCGTGGCACAGCGTGAGATCATGAAGGCGGTCAGACTCGGACTGGAAACGAACCTCCGGCAGGGTGTCACCGAGATCGAATTTGCGGCCAGCAAGGCGCTCCAGTACACGGAGGATTTCAAAGAAGGGGCACTGTCATTCCTGGAGAAGAGGCCCCCCAACTTCAAGGGCCGTTAAACCGTAAGGTTTATTCGATGTAGCTCAGCGTAAAACAGCGTGTCCCTCCCTTCGGGGAGGGACATTTTTTTATGTACGACGGGTTCTTATCTTACTGGAAGATTTATATGAAAGGGGGTAATTATCAAGTATGGACTATCGGCACCGGTCGTTGATTTGTCTTTAGAAATATGGTGTTTGAAGATGATTTATGTTAGATTGGGCGCCGCAATCTTAGAAAACCTATTGGGGAGATTATGAAAACGGAAACTATCAAGGACTTTATACTCCGCCACTTCAGGCATTTTAACGCCGCGTCCCTCGTGGATGCAGCGGAGGGGTACCGAAAGCTTATGTCTTCGGACGGGCGGATGTTGATGGCGATTGCCGGAGCCATGAGTACCGCGGAGATCGGCCTCTCTCTGGCGGAAATGATACGCAGGGATAAGGTGCACGCGATCAGTTGCACGGGCGCCAATCTGGAGGAAGATATCTTTAACCTGGTGGCGCATGAACATTACGTCCGCATTCCGCACTACCGTGATCTGGCACCTTCCGACGAGCGGAAACTCCTGGAGCGTCAACTGAATCGGGTGACCGACACCTGCATCCCCGAGGAAGAGGCGATGAGGCACATCGAACATGTGATACTGGAGGCGTGGATGGAGGCGGATCGGACGGGGGATCGCTTCTTCCCGCACGAGTTCTTCTACCGCCTCCTGCGCGAGGGGAAGTTCGAACCGTATCAGATTGATCCCGCGGACAGCTGGCTCCTTGCCGCCTGTGAAAAGAATCTGCCGGTGTTTGTGCCCGGGTGGGAGGATTCCACCCTTGGCAATATCTACGCCTCACACTGCCTCAAAGGGGACATCCTAAATGTGAACACCGTGCGCGGAGGGATCGAGTACATGATGTCTCTGGCACAGTGGTACCAGGATGCCTCTAAGGACCATCCGGTCGGGTTCTTCCAGATAGGGGGGGGGATTGCGGGTGATTTTCCCATCTGCGTGGTGCCTATGCTGAGGCAGGATATGGGTCTGAAAGACACAAAACTCTGGAGCTACTTCTGCCAGATCAGTGATTCCACCACCAGTTACGGTTCCTATTCCGGGGCTGTGCCGAACGAAAAGATCACCTGGGAAAAGATTGCCATGGACACGCCCAGCTACATCATCGAATCGGACGCCACTATCGTGGCGCCTCTCGTCTTTGCCTATGTCATGGATTCGAAATGATAGCCGTCTATATGTAGGGAAATATGCGTTCTATGACAAGTTGGAAGTTTCGTTTTACGTTTTCGTTCCCGACGATGATCCCCATGTGTCCCGGCAGGAGATAGTCGATCTCAAGCCGTGAAAGCGCCAGGATGCTTTTCTTCAGAAGGTCGCCGCTCCCACCGGGGAAGTCCGTTCTCCCGATGTTCTGGTCAAAGATCACGTCCCCCGAAAAGAGTGCCTTTCGAGAGGGCCAGTAGAGAGAGATTGATCCCGGTGAGTGGCCGGGTGTGTGCACGATCTCGAAATCTTCATTCCCGAGTTTGACGGGTCCCTCTTCCAAGACCATACCCATGTCGACCTTCGGGGTATCCAACCCGAACATCCCGTACATGTGTCCGCCGATATCATTCAGGAAGGCGATGCCGTCCCGGTGCATCCCTATCTGTATCTCCGGATTGTTATTGAAGGCACCGGAGGCCTCGAAGTGATCGGGGTGTGAGTGGGTATTGATGATATACCGGATCTTCTCCGGATCGATTCCGTCCTCCTCCATTCTCTTGAGAAGGTCGGGGAGAAATACCATAAGCCCAGGGTCTATGAGCGCCCGGACGCTCCCCCCTATGAAAAAGCTGTTACAGTTGTTTTCAAGCGGATTTGTCCACTCATACACGTAGATATCGTTGCCTAATTTCATTCCTTCTCCTTATTTCTTTTTGGGGAGGTAACGGAGGGGATCTTTCGCCCTGTTTTTATATCGTATTTCGAAGTTCAGATATGACTTGCCTGTCTTCTCTTCCTTTCCCAGGGTTCCTATCTGTTGTCCTTTCTTGACGGCGGAGCCCATATCAGCCACCCTTGTCTTCAGATGAGAATATACGGTCGAATAGGTATCGTTATGCTTTATGATGATGGTCTCCCCAAAATATTTCATGGGTGCGGAGTAGATGACCGTCCCATCCGCGGCCGCCAGGACGGGCACTCCTTCCTCCCCGTCTATCCTGATCCCGTTATGCCTCATCCCTTTGTATGTGCCGAACTTTGAGGATACCGTACCCTCTACCGGCCACGTGAAGCTGTGCCGGTAGGATGCCCGGGAGGGCGCAGGGGCATCCTGTTCCGGGGTGGTGGTGGAGGTCGATGGCTTATCCGCCGGGGCAGGTCCCAGGGTTTTCTCCTGGACCCTGTGGGTTTCTTTGGCCGCCGTGGCTGTGCCCTGTGTTTCGGGCGTATCGGGTGTGATGTCGACGGGCTCTGTTGCGTTGGGGATAAAGAGCGCGCTGCCTGCCTCGATCGTGGTGTCGGGCAGGTTGTTCGCCCTGGCGATCTCGTTGGGATCGCAGTTGTAGGCACGCGCTATTCTCCACAGGGTTTCACCCTTCTTCACACTGTGATACACGCCGCCCGTCCTGGACGTCGTGGCACAGGCGGTGATGAACAGGAGAATAAAAAGAAATATAAGAGGTGTTTTTCTGTCGCGTAACATAGTTTCTCGATTATAGAAGATACTTGATTAATATGAAACCCCCGACGAGAAGCACCGCAAAAATAAAGGCCAGAATATTGAAATAACGGTCTATAAACCGCTTGATCTCCGGGCCGAATTTGTATATCAGCCACCCCACCAGAAAAAACCGCGCGGATCTGCTTACCGCTGAAGCGATGAAAAAGATAATGAAGTTTATCTTAAACGCGCCCGCCGATATGGTAAAGACCTTGTAGGGAATAGGTGTAAAACCGGCTATTCCGACGGCCCATGCGCTGTACCGGTTGTACAGGTCCCCTACCGCGGCGTACTGCTGTGTAAAACCGTAAAAATCAACGATACGAAGTCCGATCAGGTCCATAAACTGGTATCCGATCACATATCCGATCACACCGCCGAGCAGTGATCCCGCGGAGCAGATCAGCGCGTACCGGAACGATCTGGCCGGGATGGATATCGCCAGGGCAATCAGCAGGACATCCGGCGGCACCGGGAAAAAACTGGACTCCGCCAGCGCGAGGAGAAAGAGAGCCCACGACCCGTACGGTGTTTCAGCCCAGTGAAGAACCCAATCGTATAATCTTCTCAGCATACGCCCCCTCTGTCAATCCTTCCACCCGTATTCTCCGATGAGAGCAACAAAGCGGCATCCGCAGAGATCTTCCGTTTTGAGGTCATCCGGCTCTTCGGACAGGCGTGTCACCTTCACCAGTGTCTGCGAGCTTCGGTCTCCTACGGGAATGATCAGTTTCCCCCCGACGGCCAGTTGCCCCGTGAGGGTTTCAGGAATCTTCGGGGCGCCGGCGGTCGTGATGATCGCGTCGAAGGGGGCCTCTTCAGTCCAGCCGTATGTTCCGTCTCCAACCCTGATCAGTATATTGTAGTAGCCCAGCGAGTCCAGTGTCCGTTGCGCCCTGAAGGCAAGAGAGGCTATCCTCTCGATCGATAATACCCTTTCGGCAAGCTCCGCCAGGATGGCCGTCTGATATCCGCAGCCGGTTCCTATCTCCAGAACCTTTTCGGTTCCTCTTAATTCAAGTGCTTCGGTCATCAGCGCAACGATATAGGGTTGTGAGATGGTTTGCCTGGAACCTATGGGTAGAGGACTGTCAGAATATGCCTGGTCCTGAAGGCCCTCATCCACAAAAAGGTGTCTCGGGACCGCTGCCATCGCCTTTGATACCCTCTCATCGCTGATGCCTCTCCCCAAGAGCTGGGTATCGATCATCCGGGTTCTTTGTCGGTTATATCTGTTCACGGCCTCTGCTCAGATTCTTTTTCTTGGGGGGAATTCTGTATATCTCTTCGACCCATGTGTGCCTCCGGAACCCCATAGCCTCTCGTGTGATGATGAGATAGCGATATCTCAGCTTGGCATACTCTCTTGCCCTGTTATACCTCGATATCTCTCCGTTTGTCCTGGCATATAATTTTTCGATAGTGCCCGGTCCTTCATTTCCAGTGAGTGTATTGAGATCCTCTATGCTGCCGTCGACCATTTCCCCGAGAGAGATCAGTTTCCGGAGGGCATCGGACAGCGCTTCACTCGTTCGGTAAAGGACATCGGCCCTTTCCTGAAATATCTCCTCTACGGTCTTTTCGAATCCAATTTTTTGCATATCATATTTTTACGGGTCGGGTATGGGATGGCTCGGATACGAAAGATACGAGTAGCTACCACGCCGCAGGCCGGTTTTCAACAAAAAAGCGTCTGGCCTCGAGCGATTGACTTTACGGGGGATGTCACTATACTATGAACATATGCGGATTGGACGATTGACGGGGGGGGGAACGGACATGGAGATGA
>JAUSPK010000208.1 GCA_030655735.1 Syntrophales bacterium
CGATACTGCCACGTGTCTCCGGGAAGAAAGATTCTCCCCGCGGAAACCAGGAAAACAATACATTGTAGGGATTTTTTGTCAAGTAATTTTATGTATTTGTAGGTTCAGATCGCTATTGACAAATCTTGCCATTCATCTCCCCCCAGCCCTTTCGTTTCTTGACTTGTGATTTGCTTGCCGATATTATCCCGCATACCGTTCGCGGCGGAGCGAAGGGCTTTGGTTTAAAGAGATGTTTTTGAAGAGGAATCACGTATGGAAAGTGAAACTTCCGGGTTGAGGCACGACGGTGAGACAATCGATGAATTTTTCAGCGGCCGTCTGAGGGTCCTGCAGAAGGAGAAGGGGTACCGCTTTTCCGTGGATTCTCTGCTCCTGGCGGATTTTGTGACCCTCAGGAGTGGTGCTCGCGTTGCTGACCTGGGAACGGGGAGCGGCATTATAGCCCTGATCCTGGCCCTCAGGTTCCCGAAGGCAAGCATAGCTGAGGTCGAAATACAAAAGGACCTGGCTGATATGGCGGGGAGAAGTATAACGTTAAACGGTCTGGAGGACCGGATCAGTGTATCTTCCGGCGATGTGAAGAATATCCGGAAGCTCTTTGGCCCGCGATCATTTGACGCGGTGGTCTTTAATCCGCCGTACCGGAGGTTGAATTCGGGGAAGATCAACCCGGACAGTCAGAAGGCGGTGGCGCGGCACGAGATCAGCGGCACGATAGATGATTTTCTCGCCTCCGCCCGATATCTACTGAAGGATTCCGGGCGCGTGTATGTTATCTATCCCGCGGCGAGGGCGGTCCAGCTCATTGCCCGGATGCGGAGGAATGGGATTGAACCGAAGCGGCTGCGCATTGTGCACTCGAACGGTACGTCGGGGGGGGTATTTGTCCTGGCCGAAGGCGTCAAGGGGGCGGGGGAGGAGCTGGAGATACTGGCGCCGCTCTTTATCTACAGGGATGACGGTCGGTATTCCGACGAGGTAAATGAGATCCTGGGTGGATCGTCATTTACTCGTTAATCCTCCGCTTGATGATCTCTTTTGTCATAACTCTTTTCAGTATGCCCTTCAGCTCTTTATCGTCTACCTGAGAGAGGTTGTCTCTGATGACTCTCTTGTCCCGTTCCTTCAATAGACTCGGGTTGAAGTCTATGGCAGTATCCGCGAGTTGGGCGGGTGAAGAAGGTATGTCGCCTATCGAGAAATAGATATTCTTTATCTCATTCTTTCCCCACTCACCATTGACCTTGTCCATGATCTCCTGTTTCATGAAACGGAGCTGCTGCATCCATGCCGGTGTCGAAACGTTGACAAAGAGGGTGCTGTTTTTGAACTTGAAGGGGGCTGTCTGGGCCAATATCTGGGGCCCGACCGCCCGGTGCCAGACATCCAGGATGTTCTGATCCAGCATATCAAGGAGTATATTTTTTTTCCTGAGGACCTTCGGCAGAAAATCACCCATCTTCAGGAGATTCTTCTGGCGTTTCCTTGGTCGTCTTCTCTGGTACATGGCCATCCTTCTCGCATAGTTATTCCCCGCAGTCAAGAGGGAGATACATGGTGATTGATTCTGTGATTTCTGTGTGTTATGGGGTAGACAGTTTTTAGGTTGAGACAGGAGGAGGAAATGGATCTGGCAAAGATGATACAGGAGATTAAGGCCCATCCCGATTACAAAAAGGCGGGGATGATCCTCTGCCACAACGGCGTGGTGCGAAATACGTCCAGGGACGGCAGGCCGGTCAGCGAGCTGGTGGTGAAGGCGGACCGGAATCGATTGAAAGAGATCATATCCGAGATAAAACAGCGTCCGGGAATTATCGAGGTACTCGCGCAGGTGCGGGAGGGGAGACTCTTTCCCGGCGATGACGTCATGCTGGTCGCGGTTGCCGGAGACTTCAGGGAGAATGTGTTCTCGGCGCTCCGGGACGCGGTGGACAACATAAAGAGCGAGGTCACGAAGAAGACCGAGACATAGAAACGCCGCGCTGCGTGCGCAGGCCGGAAGGCGGACAGAGAAAATGGAAAACCCCCGTTCGGATATCAGGGCAATCTTTGATGCCGGGCTGAAGGCGGCGGACCCCGGGGATGCGGTCAGGCGTGCCGTAAGGGTCTCGGGGGAGCGGTTGCTGATCGGCGACAGGGAGTATGACCTTGGGGCGTTTGACCGGGTCATGGTTATCGGTGCCGGAAAGGCCGCCGCGAGTATGGCCGCCGGTCTCGAAGGTGTCCTGGGCCAATACCTGACGGAGGGCATCATAACCACAAAGTATGGTCATGGATGTGCCCTGAAGGCTGTCTCCGTGACGGAGGCGGGGCATCCGATCCCCGACGAGGCGGGTGTCGGCGGCTCCCGGCGTATCCTTGATCTTCTCGAAGGCGCCGGCGAGCGGGACCTTGTCCTGTGTGTCATATCAGGCGGGGGCTCGGCGCTTCTTCCCCTGCCTGTCGGCGGCATCTCTCTTGACGATAAGCAGAAGACAACGCAGGCCCTCCTGGACTGCGGGGCTGATATACATCAGATCAATACCATACGAAAACATATCTCAGGGATCAAAGGGGGGAGGCTGGCGATGGCAGCGTTCCCTGCGACACTGGTGACGCTGGTGCTCTCGGACGTGATCGGCGATGATCTTGACGTGATCGCCTCCGGGCCGACCGTTCCCGATAGAAGCACCTTCGCCGATTGCATGGAAATCGTGAACCGCTATGAGCTGGAAAATGTATTGCCGCCTCCGGTGATCGCGTATCTGAAGGACGGAGGGGAGGGGAGACACCCTGAGACCCCCAAACCGGGAGATCCGGTCTTTGAGAGGACATCTGTTTCTGTCATCGGCAGCAATGTCCTATCGGTGGAGGCCGCGCAACAGAAGGCGGCCGCGCTGGGATATAACGCG
>JAUSPK010000226.1 GCA_030655735.1 Syntrophales bacterium
GAAGGAAGAGGTATGGAGAGAAAGGCGTATCCGGCATGAACAAGGAATACAATGAAGTGGTGGTAGAGGGATCGCTCGACCTCATCAGGGGGTTTGTGGTTGGATTTCTTGAGGGGAAAGGGATCCAGGGTGAGGCGATCTTCGGCGAGGATCATCATGTGGAAAATGAGGGAAAATTCGGCCAGATGATGCGTCTTATCGGTCGGAAAGGGAACCGCTTTCACCTTATCGTCGGTGCCGGATTCCACAAACTCCTCAAGGAAGCCCTGGAGAGGCGAAAGGGGGAGCTCGCGCTGAAGATAATCTCCGAGAAGAAGATCAGCCAGGCGTCCTTCGGGTTCCGTTACCGGGCATATACCAGGGAACTGGGGAATGAACTGACGACCCTGTTCGGAGATCTGCCGGAGGGACTCCAGGTAAAGGATTATAAGCCCAAGGAGACCGTGTTGCCGGAGGGGAAGGGCGTGGAGGCCTACGCACCCCTGCACGAATATGAGATAAAGGCCACGGGGACGATATACGGCCCCGTCAAGAATGTGATCGATTTCTACGGCAGGGCGGAACACCACGATATGGTGGAGCTTGACAGTATAACCCTGGAGTACGACAAGGCCTGAGCCGCCTTTATTGTCCAGGGATCTCGAGATATCGTTATTGACGATCTCGACCCTCTCGTCATCGAATGCGCCGCGGCAGATACTCCTCAGATATTTTGAGCACGCCGCTGTCACCTCTTTGTCTGTATCAACTAATGTGACCTTTTGGGGGCTCGTGTTTCAGAGATTTGTACAGTACCCCACCGACACCTTCACCGAGGACAGCCACGTTGTGTCCAGTGGAATTCCGGCCTCGACGAGAGGAGATGCCAGACTTTGACTGTACAGGCGGGCATTCTTCCCGGCTAGCTGAAGATCATTGTCAGACAGCAGCACCCTTCCGAAGGCCTCATTGTCTACGATCCTTATATTCCGGTATGTTGATGTCCCGCGTGAGGATCCGCAGGCACAAAGGAAGGGGGGAACCCAGTTATTCATTGACAAAGAATACTACTCATTGTACTCCTGTATTCAGCAAAATAAGCGGGGCACGGTATCATGAATGAACGGTTCATCAGGATTACGGCAACGGGCCTGGGGAGCGGCCTTTCGCCTCTTGCCCCCGGTACGGCGGGGACGCTGGTGGGCGTGCTGGTGTATATGGTCTTTTCCCGCTTCCCATGGCCGCTGTACCTGCTGTCCGTTGCCGCCTTTTCACTGTTTGCCGTATACGTCTCCCGGGAGGCGGAGAGGATATACAACGAAAAAGACCCGCCCCGGATCGTTATCGACGAAATTGCGGGATTCCTGGTCACCATGTTTTTGGTTGAGCCGACCCTCTGGCACGTGTTCTGCGGATTTATACTCTTTCGGGCCTTCGACATTATCAAACCTTTTCCCATACGTCTCTGCGAGCAAAAATTTCCGGGGGGTTATGGTGTGGTGGCCGACGACATAGTTGCCGGTGTGTACGCGAATATCATACTGCTCCTGCTTGTCGGGTTTGTGATCTAAATGAACGGGATGAATATCGGAATACTGGTTATAGGGAATGAACTGACAAGCGGCATGACGCAGGACACGAATTCCTCCTTTGCGGCGCGCGAGCTCACCGCCCAGGGGTGGCGTGTGTCGGCTGTCATGGCAGTCGGTGATGATATCAGTGCCATCAAGGGGGGGCTTGATTATCTCCTGGGGATCTCCGATGCGCTTGTCGTCACGGGGGGGCTCGGTCCGACCGCGGACGATATAACAACCGCGTCCGTTGCCGGGGCGTTCGGCCTTGGTTTATATACCGATGACACCGTTCTCAGGCGGCTCAAGGAGCGATTTGTCGGGTTTAATATCCCGTGGACGGAGAATAACGCAAAACAGGCCCTCTTCCCGGGGGGCGCTGTTGTTATAGATAATCCTGCGGGGACCGCCTGCGGGTTCTGTCTGGAGAGGGGCGGCAGACCGGTCACCGTTATACCGGGAGTCCCTGCCGAGGCCCGGCGGATGCTTTTAGAGGGTGTGATTCCCCTTTTCAGAGAGAGGCTTGGGTCCCGTGAACAGGTCTTGAGGCGGACAATCAAGATTTTCAGGCTCACCGAGTCGCAGATTGATCAGGAACTTACCCGGGAGGACCTCGCTATCCCCGGAGTGACCATCGGATTTTATCCCCGGTTTCCGCAGATTCGCCTGGTGATTACATCCAGGGGCGAGGATGCGGCCAGGGTGGAAGAAAATCTTAAGATTGTCGAGCAGAGGATTACAGACAGGCTCGTCGACTATATATTCGGGTATGATGATGACACCATGGAAGGGGTGGTGGCCTCGCTCCTCACCGACAGGGGACTCACCCTCGCGGTGGCGGAGTCCTGTACCGGAGGACTGATCACCGATCGCCTGACCGATGTGCCGGGCAGTTCGGCTTTTCTGGAGCGGGGCGTGGTTGTATACAGCAATGCCTCAAAGGTGGACCTTCTCGGGGTGCCCGCTTCCGTCATAGAGGAGCATGGTGCCGTGAGCGAAGAGACCGCCGTTCTGATGGCTGAAGGTGTCAGGAGGCTTGGGGGGACGGATATGGGGCTTGCCACAACCGGCATTGCGGGGCCGGCGGGTGGAACAGAGGCAAAACCCGTGGGGACAGTCTTCGTTGCACTGTCTTCCGGAGGAGGGACCGTCTGCCGCAGATACCAGTTCAGGTGGGACCGCAGGAGAATAAAAGAGATGTCGGCGCAGATAGCCCTGGATATGTTGAGGAGGGCCCTGTCCGGAGGGGATATGTTGACATAACGGCGTCGGTGCATTAAAAAGAACAACTGCTCTGATGCTGAAAAGGGTTGTCATGGGAGACACAAAACCCATACGGGCGTTTCTGGCGATAGAACTTCCACAGGACACCCACGGCCTTATAGAGAGCGTTAAAGAGCGGTTGCGCCCCGCCCTGAAGGGAATACGGTGGACCAGGGCGGAGGGGATGCACCTCACGCTGAGGTTTTTTGGCAATATCTTTCCGGACGATGTGGACCGTATCTCGGAGGTTGTCGAAAGGAACACCGGGGATGTTGTCCCTATGGAGCTGGCTCTAAACGCGCCGGGGGTATTCCCCAGTCTGAAGAGGCCGAGGGTCTTGTGGCTCGGCGTAGGTGGAGAGACCGACAGGCTGACGGCACTTCAGGTAGCGATTGAAAGAGATCTGGAGAAGGAACTCGGCTTCCCGGGAGAAGGAAGGTCATTCAAGGCGCATCTTACCCTTGGAAGGGCCCAGGCGCGCGGCGGGACAATCTCCGGGGTCTCAGATCTGCTTGAGATGGCGGGGGATCTGAGCGCACACCGGTTTGATGCGCGGGAGCTCATACTCTTCAGAAGCGAACTGAAACCCGGCGGCGCGGTATACACGAAACTTGCCCGGTTCCCCTTTGGAGGGACGCGGCAGGGTGACGGTTAATTATTAATTTTGAGTTTTGAATTTTAAGTTTGAATTCTTAATAATATTTTTTGACGGGCGGTACGTTATACCGACAAGGGGAGGTTGCTATGAGGTCTGATGCGGATAGGGAAAAGGCTGTGGATCTGGCTATAACCCAGATCGAGAAACAATTTGGAAAGGGCTCCATCATGAGGCTGGGCGGGGATGAGTTCATATCTGATGTCCCTGCCACACCGACCGGTTCCATCAGCCTCGATATCGCCCTCGGTGTTGGCGGTGTCCCCAGGGGAAGAGTCGTCGAGATATTCGGCCCCGAGTCGGGGGGGAAGACCACTCTGGCGCTTCACATCGTTGCGGAGGCCCAGAAAAGAGGCGGCCTTGCGGCCTTTATAGACGCGGAACACGCGCTGGACGTGACCTATGCCCGCAATATCGGCGTTAATACGGATGACCTCCTCATATCCCAGCCGGACACGGGGGAACAGGCGCTGGAGATTGCCGAAGTACTGGTGCGAAGCGGCGCTGTTGATGTCCTCGTTATAGATTCCGTTGCGGCCCTGGTACCCCGTTCGGAACTTGAGGGAGATATGGGGGACGCGCAGATGGGGCTTCAGGCGAGGCTGATGTCGCAGGCGCTCAGGAAGCTCACCGGGACCATCGGCAAGACCATGACGACGGTCATCTTTATCAATCAGATGCGCATGAAGATAGGGGTATTCTTCGGCAACCCGGAGACAACGTCCGGGGGAAACGCGCTCAAGTTCTATGCGAGCATGCGCCTGGACATCCGGAGGATCTCGGCCATAAAACAGGGGCAGGATGTCATAGGGAACCGAACCAGGGTCAAGGTGGTTAAGAACAAGCTTGCTCCCCCCTTCAGGGAGGCGGAGTTTGATATCATCTTCGGAGAGGGGATATCGAAGTCGGGTGATCTCCTCGACCTGGCATCCGAAAGCGGGATCGTTGAAAAATCGGGTGCCTGGTATTCGTACGGGGGAGAACGGATAGGGCAGGGAAGGGAAAACGCCAGGGCCTTCCTGAAGGAGAATCCCGATATCATGGCCCGGGTGCTGGAGGAGGTCTCAGACAAGTTCGGCCTGAAGAAAGACAGGGTAGAGGAATCGGAATAGTGGACGATGACCCTTTTTATGAGAAGGCACGCCAGAAGGCGCTGCGATATCTTGTATACAGAGGGAGAAGTGTGAAGGAGGTGCGATCCAAGCTCGCGGAAAAGGGCTTCGATAATACCGTAATTAAAAAGGTTATTGACAGGTTTGTCGATCTTGGATACCTGGACGATAGGAATTTTGCAGAGCAGTGGGCCAGGAGTCTCGCCGTCAGTAGACTGTGGGGTGACAGAAAAATAGAGGCAAGCCTTCGCGAAAAGGGAATTTCAATAGACCTGATAGAGGAGGCTATCGCCGGGGCGCGGGAGAAAAAAGAGGAACGGCACGCCATACGAGAGCTTGTTGAAAAGAGACTTCGCAGTGAGCCTGTATGCGAGGTCTTTTCATATAAGGGGAAGAGACGATTGATGCAAACCCTTGTGGGAAGAGGATTTCCCGTGGGAGGGATACTGGACGTGCTCAAAGAGATGGGAGATACATACAATGACGGGATCTCCGTCGAGTATAGTGGAGATAAAGGAGATGTATGGTAATGACGGGCAGTGAGATCAGAGAAAAATTTCTTGCGTATTTTAAAGAGCGGGGCCACGCGATTGTGCCCAGCTCTTCGCTTATTCCGAAGGAAGACCCCACACTCCTCTTTACGAATGCGGGGATGGTGCCCTTCAAGAATCTGTTCCTGGGGCTGGAGGACCGGGGGTACCGTAGGGCGGCCTCATCGCAGAAGTGTGTCAGGGCCGGGGGAAAACACAACGACCTGGAGAACGTTGGATATACGGCCAGGCACCACACCTTTTTCGAGATGCTGGGAAACTTTTCATTCGGTGATTATTTCAAGGACGAGGCCATTGCCTGGGGGTGGGAGTTCCTGACTGAGGTCATGGGCATTTCCGCGGACAAACTGTGGGTGAGCATCTACAAGGACGATGACGAGGCCTTTGAGATATGGAATACAAAGATGAAGGTCCCCGCCGAGAGGATCTTCCGTCTGGGCGAAAAGGATAATTTCTGGACCATGGGTGATACCGGTCCCTGCGGCCCCTGTTCCGAGATCTACTTCGACCAGGGTGAGGAGGTCGGCTGCGGGAAGCCGGACTGCGATGTCGAATGCGAATGCGGGCGGTACGTCGAGGTGTGGAACCTCGTCTTCACGCAGTTCGACCGTGACGCGTCCGGAACCCTGACCCCCCTCCCCAAACCGAACATTGATACGGGAATGGGACTTGAACGGCTGGCAGCCGTGATGC
>JAUSPK010000015.1 GCA_030655735.1 Syntrophales bacterium
GTATGGAGTGGTATTATGGCAGTTGTAAAGGAGAAAGTTTGCAGAAGGGAAAGTCAGAGAAGTATCGCGCTTCCGGGCAAGCTTGAAAAAAGATGGAGTTGAAAGCGTCAGTTCTGCCGCGTCAGCGGCTTACTTGAACAAGGCAAATCCAGCCGACAGCTAATCGCTACGGATGATTTGCGCCCGTTGGGGAATGCTATCATGATAGACCTCATAGAACATGCAAAAAGGATTAGGCCCTAAGGCCACTGAAGATATGGTTTTATTATTCTAATCTAACATTGCGTAGGCATAACGATATGAGAACGGACGTTTTTCCTATTGATAATAACGGTATCGCGGATCAGAAACCAGACCCGATGTTTGAAAGCCTTGTCAAGAACGCTATCGATTTCTTGAAAAAATCGGTCAATGAGCTTGAGAAGGACCCTAAATATTCAGTAATCCACTTTTTCGTTGCAATTGAGCTTTTTCTAAAAGCCCGTCTACTGGCCGAGCACTGGACTCTTATCCTTACAGACATTAACAAGGTCAAGAGTAAGGAACTAACGGTACTTCAGAAATTTAAGGAGGGTGATGTTCATACAGTCGGTCTAGAAAAAGCAATTGATAGACTCAGAAATGTTTGTGAGTTACACATCCCTTCAAAAGCTGAGGTTTATTTTAATAAGGTTAAAAAGCATAGAAACAAACTTGTACATTTCTTTCACCCTGAATACCACGAAGATCCACCTCCTGGAACTTATCATGAAATTGTACCCGAACAATGGTCAGCTTGGTATTATTTGCATAAGCTTTTGATAGATGAGTGGGAAACTCATTTTGGAGATTATGCAGATGAGATTAATGAACTCGACTCAATGATTATGTCTAACAAGAAATACTTGGCTGCAAAATTTGAGGAAATCAGACCAGATATTGAAGATGAAAAGAAGAGAGGTGTGGAATATAAGGTATGCTCCTGGTGCGGGTTCGAATCAGCACGATGTCAGGATATTCATGATCTTCTGTATTCACGCACATGCCGCGTCTGCTTTCATCAGGATAATAAACTCCACATAGAATGCCCAGAATGCCGAAATGAGATTTTAGTAGAGGATCAGGGTATTGGTGAATGCAGTTGCGGTTTTTCATCAGATATTGATTATCTTATTTCAACTCTAGGCGGATACTATGACCCAAAGGAAGAGGAAGGGTTGGCGTATTGCGCTGAGTGTGAATACTCCAGTGATCCTTCAGTGATCTGTCTGAACGACGAAAAAGGAATCTATCTTTGTCTGAATTGCCTGACCATCCATTATAATGCCGGGAAATGTGGTTTTTGCGATACATATGTTGCAGGGATGGACCTTGGGCCATCTTATTCATATGGCTGCATACTATGTGACGGGGCTGCAGGGTGGGATGATAGTTGAGAATTCAATTGGTTCTTGAAAATGATAAAAAAAAGGGTGGCGAGCCAATATATACTATATAATATTTCTATCGAATCAATTTCCCCAACAATGCCTTTCACCAGATGAACTGGTGAAGGCGACGTTCTGGACAGCAGACGCAGCTTGAAGCAAAAAAGCAAGCCGTTTGAAAAAAGGTAATTAGCAATATGATTAAGATATGGCCGCATTTTTATAAATCGGCAATTGTATTTATGGTTCTGATAATCGTGTTGTCGTTTTCAGGGTGTGAGCGTCAGACCGGTAAAATTCCTGATTTTGGAAATGTTCAGGAAACCAGTGAAAGGAAAACGCTTTTTTTTGAGTTTATGAGCCCCTTGATAAAGGCTGAAAACGACAGAATCCGTAACCAGCGGTCACGGCTGGTTAGCCTTTATCAGCAGTTCACTGACGACAGCCGGCCCGGGTGGCTGGATCGGAGATGGCTTAAACACCTCGCAGCAGACTATGACGTTGAATTTTCAGAACCCTATGGGCAGGATCAATGGCAGTCTCTGCTACGGCGGGTGGATATTGTGCCCCGGGAACTGGCCCTTATTCAGGCTGCAATGGAATCAGCCTGGGGGACTTCCCGGTTTGTAAGGGAAGGGAACAATCTGTATGGTGAGCATTGCTCTACTCCAGGCTGTGGTATTGTACCGGATGATCGCAGCCCTGCCAGAGAATATGAGGTTGCCGCATTTCAATCTCCGTCCGAATCCGTCCACAGCTATATCCATAACCTGAATACCCACGACGCATATAAAATTTTCCGCCACATGAGATCCCAATTCCGGAAGCAGGAGAAAAAACCTGACGGTTATTCTCTTGCAAAAGCCCTTGTGGCGTATTCGGAAAGAGATAACGACTATATTCGTGAAATTCAGGACATGATTACGGATAACAGAGAACTGATGGGTGCATTATGAAACCCTGCAACAGATGGAGGATAACCGGTTGTCTTTTGGTTTCAGTGATTTTTTTATATGCCGCTTGTTTTGCTGCTGCTGCAGATCATGCTGTAATCCTTCAATACCATCATTTTGGCAGCGACACACCACCGTCCACCAGTGTGACGATGGAACAGTTTGACAATCATCTGGCATATCTGGACAAAAACAAATTTGTTGTGTGGCCGCTCAACAGGATTGTATCCCATCTTCAAGAGAAAAAAGAACTTCCTGAAAAATGCGTGGCCATCACCATTGACGACGCCTATCGGTCAGTTTATGAGAGGGCATTTCCGCGGATTCAAAAATATGGCTGGCCCTTCACTGTATTTGTGACGACACAAGGGGTGGACAAAGGCTTTGCCGATTATATGACTTGGGAGCAGATGAGGGAGATGGCAAAGAAGGGGGTGACTTTTGCCGGGCATAGCCACACCCATTCTTATCTGCGGTTGCACAACAAGGGGGAATCGGAAACAAAATGGCAGGACCGAGTGACCAGGGATATCCTTGCTTCCTTTGAAAGAATCAAGGCTGAGATTGGCCAGGATTCCAGGCTGTTTGCCTATCCGTATGGGGAATATAATAATAAACTCAAAAAAATCATCCTTGATCTGGAACTCGTCGGTTTCGGGCAGCAGTCGGGTGCAGTGTGGTCCGGAGGTGATTTTGGGACACTGCCCAGGTTCCCCATGTCGGCCGGGTATGCACAAATGGGTGAGTTCAAGACAAAGGTGAACAGCCGGCCTCTTCCTGTTATCTCTTCAGAGCCGGATGATCCTGAACTACCGGAAAATGTAGACAAACCCGTCCTGCGGTTGACCATTTCCCATGGTGACTATCTAAAAGATACCCTGACCTGTTATTTAAGCGGTCAAGGCCCGATCAGGCTAAAATGGATAGACCGCGACAGCGGCATTGTAGAAGCAGTCAGTGATAAGCCTCTCCCCAAAGGCCGCAGTCGTTACAATTTTACGGCACGGCACAGGAGCGGGCCCGGATATTTCTGGTACAGTCATCTGTGGATCAGGGATTGATTATTTTTGAAAGTATGTTGTTTTAACGGGATTTTGAAGCATCATTCTTGGGGCTATTCCGGGCTATTCCGGGGACATAACACTTATTTCCCGATTAGTTGATGCAAAGGGTTCACGGGTCCAAGGATTCAGGGGGTCGAGTGCTTTGTAAATTTCTAAACAGAATTTGCATGACTTTTCCCAGACCTTTGACTCTTTATAATTCTTAAGCATTTTACTTGACCCCTCAGACCCCTTAACCCCTTGAATCCTTATACTCCTGTCAATTTTTTTGGAAGCGCTCCTTCTTTTGAGGACCTCGCGGTCCTACTGCATCGGTATTATCTTGAAATGCTCCTGGTGGAAGCTGTTGTCTGTTTCTACCAGGACCTTTCGTCCCAGTTTCTCCTCCAGCCTTTTTAGGACATTGTTTCCGTCTTCCAGAAGGAGCTGTGCCACTTCCGGATGAACAAGCACGCAGAATGTTCCCGCGGTGCCGGACGCTGCCTCTCTCGCCACCTCTCTGAATATCTCGTAACAGACGCTCGCCCTGGATGTAACCTTTCCCCTGCCTGAACAGTACGGACATGTCTCGCACATGGTGTCGCTCAGGCTCTTTCTTCTCCTTTGGCGGGTCATTTCGATGAGACCGATCTCCGATATTTTCTGTATGTTGGTCTTGCTCCGGTCTTTTTCCATCTCTGCCGAGAGGGCGTCAAACACCTTCTCGCGATTTGTCTCCATCTCCATGTCTATGAAATCGATGATGATGATCCCCCCTATATTACGTACGGGGAGCTGGTAGGCAATCTCCCTCACGGCCTCCATATTTGTCTTGAGGATGGTCTCCTCCATGTTTTTCTTACCCACATATTTCCCGGTGTTCACGTCTATCGAGCACAGGGCCTCCGTCTCCTCTATAACGATGTATCCCCCCGACTTCAGCCATACCTTTTTGTGGAGCATCTTGCGTATGTCCAGCTCGATGCCGAAATGATCGAATATGGGCACCGTGCCCTGGTACAGATCGACCGAGCTGGTCATGTACGGCATGAAGGTGCCTATGAAATCGATTGTCTTTTTGTATTCTTTTCCTGAATCAATGATGATCCTTTCCACGTCTTCCGTATAGAGGTCGCGGATCGCGCGGAGTGTCATGCCCAATTCCCTGTGCACAAGCCCCGGTGCGCTGGTGTGCTGTTTCTTTTCCCTGATGGTGTTCCACAGTTTGCAGAGATAATCGAAATCGCCCTTCAGCTCGGTCTCCTGCGCCCCTTCACTTGCGGTCCGTGCGATAAAGCCGTACTCCTCGGGGCGCAACCGCTCTATGATTTCCCTCAGCCGTTCCCGTTCCTGCTCGTCGGTGATTCTTCTCGACACGCCGGTATGACTGGATGTCGGCATCGAGACGAGGTTTCTCCCCGGCAGCGATATATGCGTGGTGACCCGTGCGCCCTTGGTCCCCAACGGTTCCTTTGATATCTGAACGAGGATCTCCTGTCCTTCCTTTAAAATATCCTCCATGGGACGGGTAGCGGTTCCCGTGGGATATTCTATGGGGTTGTCATATCCGTTGGTGAAGATTTCCGTCTCTTTGGATAGTTCATGATAGGTATCCGCGACGTACAAAAACGCGGTGCGTTCAAGGCCTATGTCCACAAAGGCGGCCTGGATGCCCGGAACGATGCGAACCACCTTCCCCTTATATATGTTTCCGGCGATAGATCGTTCATCGATCCTTTCCACATACAGGTTCACCATCCCCCGATTTTCCAGTATGGCGATCCGTGTCTCATATTCGGTACAGTTACATATGATTTCCTTTGGCATCCTGACTTCTTTCCTTGTACAGCTGTAAGGCCTCAGCTCCCCAAAGGCTCCTTGTTGCAGCGAACTCCCGTTTTTATGATCCGGATTCCCCTCGCGGATTCGTCGTCGTAGCCGACGACCTGTGTCAATATCTCCAGGGGTTTTACCCCGCCAGACGGATCGAACCGCGTCGACACCGAAAGCACGGTCTCTTTCATGTCGAAGGCAAGGGATGTTACCAGCGGGCGTATGTCCTTTTTGGCGGTCAATCCCTTCCTTTCTCTGGACACCGTAAAGGTGTCCGCGTCGAGGAAGGCCTGTATCCTCTCGGCCGGAGCCGGTCCGGCGGGCAGGACGGGCGCAGACGACAGATGGAACTCATAGTCAAACCCCTCAATGAGACTGGACAGCGATGCGGCATGGGGAGAAATAGGCTCGGCGCCCAGAAGTTTTATCCCCTCGGGCAGACAGCAATTTACCTTGATGACAAAGGCCTCCGGGGAGCCTCGGTATCCCCGAAGCTGGATATCCATATATTCACGGAGGCTTTCTATCCCGACCGGGAGGGCGTAGGGGAAGGATATCTTGGGGTGGGGATGAAACCCCTCCGAAAAGGCGAAGGGAAACCCGCTTATGTTTATCGCGCGAACGATAGCGGAAGACAACTCCAGGTGCGACAGCAGGCCGGCCTTCCCCCGCTTTGAAAATTGTATTCTGAGTCGTGTGATTACCTTGTCGTAAAGAGAGGAGGACGGTTTCCGGGGGGGTGCGACAGTGCCTGGTTCTTCGGTGGTGATCATCTGCAACCCTTCCGAGCATACCCCACACATATGACATACCGCGGATCGGCAATCTCCGGTCAGCTGAGTGTCCAGGGATTTTTCATATTCCTGCGCGAGAAAGGCCCTGTCCACGCCGCAGTCGATCATGTCCCAGGGGAGGGGGGCGTCCAGATCTCTCTGCGCGAGACCCCCGGCCGTGTCTATCTCCAACTCCTCTACGGCCTGCTGCCAGGCATCAAACCGAAACCGGTCACTCCAGCCGTCGAAGCGGCATCCCGCATGGAAGACCCGTGCCACGAGATCACCCATCCTTTCGTCTCCCCTTGCCAGAAGGCCCTCGAGAAAACTCATCTCACGGTCATGCCACTTGAGCTTCAGGTTCTTGTGCCGGATATGTTTCTTGAAGAATTCCTGTTTTCCCCGTGTTTCGTCGATCGTTATCTGCCGGTGCCACTGGAAGGGGGTGAAGGGTTTCGGTACAAAGGTGGAGATGCTGACGGTGACCTGCCGCCGGTTTTGCCCCTCTTTGAGCACCTTATAGGCGAGATCTACAATCCCTTCGAGGTCTTCCTGCGTTTCGGAGGGCAGCCCAATCATGAAGTAGAGCTTGATCGACTTCCACCCCGCGTCAAAGACCTTTCGCACGGTGGCCAGGAGTTCCTCCTCGGTGTTTCCCTTGTTGATAACGTCCCGAAGCCGCTGCGTCCCCGCCTCCGGCGCGAGCGTGAAGCTTGTCTTGCGAACCCTCTTTATCTGATTGATCAGTGTATCGGTCAAGGTCTCCACCCTCAGAGAGGGGAGGGCGAGGGCAACCCGTTTGTCGTAATGCCGATCCATGAGCGATGTCAGGAGGTATTCGATACAGGAATAGTCACCGGAACTGAGGGAGAGGAGAGACATCTCGGTATGTCCCGTTGAAGAGAGCATCTCGCGGGCCATCTCTTCCAGTGTGCCGGGCGACCTCTCTCTGACGGGTCTCCAGACCATTCCTGCCTGACAGAAGCGGCACCCCCGGGTGCAGCCTCTGGCTACCTCCAGCGTTATCCGGTCATGGACGGTCCCGACTATGGGTACGATCGGTCTCGACGGACCGCGCCACTTCTCCAGATCGGCTACCGCCCGTTT
>JAUSPK010000154.1 GCA_030655735.1 Syntrophales bacterium
ACCATGATGGAGTTCTATCAGGCATACGCCACGTACGAAGACTTGGTGTTAATGACGGAAGAGATGATCACCTCAGTCGCCACGGAGCTCTTCGGTTCTCTCCAATTTGAGTATCAGGGGACCGAGATTGACCTCAGTCGCCCCTGGCAACGCCTGACGGTGAAAAAGGCCATCCTGAAATACTCAGACGCCTCACCCGATGTCCTGGAAGACCGGGCGAAGGCCGCGCGGTACGCAAGAGGCCTGGGACTGTCCGTTGAAGACGATGAGCCGCTGGGGAAGGTCATCGTGGCCATCTTCGAGGAAGTGGCGGAAGCCAAGCTCATTCAGCCGACCTTTGTTACCAGTTACCCCATAGAGGTTTCTCCCCTTTCAAGAAAAAGCGCCGCCGACGGCGGATTTACCGATCGTTTTGAACTGTACATCTACGGCAGAGAACTTGCCAACGCCTTTTCAGAGCTCAATGATCCTGAAGACCAGAGAAACAGGTTTGCCATGCAGTTGAAGGAAAGAGAGGCAGGGGACGAGGAAGCGCATGAAATGGACGAAGACTATATCAGCGCCCTGGAATACGGCATGCCGCCGACGGCGGGTGAGGGAATAGGGATAGACCGGCTCGTCATGCTCTTTACCGATTCTCCATCCATCCGGGACGTGATACTCTTCCCCCATATGAGGGCGAAGAGAGATGTACGGTGATCACTAACCTAACCCTGACAAACGGGATCAGTCCCGGTAAAGGGGATAAGTGCGTTAACGATTTGCTTTCTGTCAGAAAGCAATATCTAACTTACTAATGCGTTAACGAAATTATTTTCTGCCAGAATACCGCAGAAAATAATTTCTAATTTACTAAGAGACTTTTCATACTATGTCATATGAATTTTTCATAGGCCTCCGGTATCTCAGAGCGAAGAGGACACAGACCTTTATATCGGTCAACACCTTTATATCGGTGGCGGGTATCTTCCTGGGGGTTGCCGCGCTCATCATTGTGCTGGCTGTTATGAACGGGTTTGAAATTGAGCTTCGCGATAAGATACTGGGAATCAATTCCCACATCGTCCTGATGGAATACGATGGAGGGATGAAGGATCATGTCGGGGTGATGAAGAAGCTCGAATCGATCGACGGCGTGGTGGCCTCTACCCCGTTTATATACGGCCAGGCCATGCTGAAAAACGAGGGGAGGGTCACCGGTGTGGTCCTGCGCGGCATGTCGACCGACACATCTGCCGATGTCATAAATCTGGGCAAGATGAAAGAGGGGGATATCGCGTATCTCTCAGGAGCGGGGAACACAACGGGTCTGCCTGGCGTTATCATCGGAAAGGAACTGGCACAGAATCTGGGGCTTGTGCTTTTTGATGCCGTGGAAATTCTGCTCCCTATGGGGATTCCTACCCCCATGGGATTGGTTCCTAAAATAAAGGAGTTCGGCGTAGTAGGTGTTTTTGATTCAGGCTCATACGAGTATGATTCGACGCTCGTCTTTCTGTCGCTCGAGAACTGTAAAAAGTTTCTCAATATGAAGGATGAGGTTACCGGAATCGAGATAAAGGTGGACGATATCTACGGGGCGGCAAAGATCGCGAAGGCTATAGAACAAAAACTCGGGTACCCTTACTGGGCACGAAGCTGGATGGAGATGAACAAGAATCTCTTCTCGGCGCTCAAGCTGGAGAAGCGGGTCATGTTTATCATTCTCAGCCTGATCGTGCTGGTTGCCGCCTTCAATATCATAACCACGCTTATTATGACGGTTATGGAAAAGGCCAAGGATATAGCCATACTGAAGTCGATGGGTGCCACGGCACGGGGCATCATGAAGATATTCATGATAGAAGGGATCGTGATCGGTGCAATCGGCACAGCCCTGGGCTGTATTACCGGAGTCACGGTTGCACTGAATCTGGAGCGGATAAGCCGATTTTTGGAAAACCTCTTCGGATTCAAGATCCTCCCGAAGGATGTCTATTATCTGAGTGAGCTTCCCTCGCAGGTAAATTATGGGGATGTCGCTGCCATAGGCCTTGTGGCAATGCTTATCTGTTTCCTGGCGGCGATATATCCATCATGGAGGGCCTCACGGCTGGATCCGGCCGAGGCGCTGAGATATGAATAAGTGGGGGGTGTGATGATAGAAATCCACCAACTGACCAAGACCTTTATAAAGGATGGAACCCGGATCGAGGTGCTCAAGGGGATCGATTGCAGCATTGCGAGGGGGGAATCCCTGGCGATTTTGGGGGCCTCCGGTACGGGTAAAACCACCCTCCTTCAGATACTAGGGGCGCTCGATCATCCTACCTCCGGCCGGGTGCTCTTTGACGGCGCGGATATCTTCGAGTGGGATGAGCCCCGGCGCGCCGAGTTCAGAAACAAAAAAATCGGTTTTGTCTTTCAGTTTCACCACCTGCTTCCCGAGTTTACCGCCCTGGAAAACGCCGCCATGCCCGCCCTGATACAGGGGATGTCGAAAGGCGATGCGTACCGGAGGGCGGAGATTGTCTTGACGGAAGTGGGGCTTGATGATAGGTTGACGCACAAACCGGGCGAGCTGTCCGGAGGCGAGCAGCAGAGGGTAGCCATAGCGAGGGCGATGCTGTTAAATCCGGACGTAATCCTGGCAGATGAACCGACGGGAAACCTTGATGTGGAAACGGGGGGGAAGATACAAGGCCTGCTTTTAGCCCTTGGTAAGGCGCAGAATACCACCCTTATTGTAGTCACCCATAACAGATTACTTGCCGATGGCATGTCTCGGACTATCAACCTGAAGGATGGGGAGATTTATGATCTATAAACACAGAAAATATCTTTTTATCACCGTGCTACTCCTTATATTTTTCCCGCTGAATGTCTTGTCCGCCACGCCGTCCTCTGTCGAAGAAAAGGGTGTCCAGAGGATTGTCATTGCTCCCCTGACGGACGCTGGCGTCTCTGCCATGCAGTCCTCTGTCGAGAAGGAGGGTGCCCAGAGGGTTGCCCTTTTCCCCTTTGAGGTACACAGCAGCGAGGGGGCCCTGTCACTGCAAAAACAGATAGCTGTTCAACTGACAGCCGGGCTGACAGAATCCGGATACATCGAAGTTGTCAATGAAGGATCTTTCCAGGGGTTGATTAAAGGAAAAAAGGCGGATGATCGGCTGGCTGTACTTGCCGGGAGGGAGACGGGAGCCGGATTTGTCATTGTGGGGAGCCTTACCAAGCTGGGTGACATGTTGAGTGCGGACGTTGGCGTGATAAATGTCAACAGCGGATATCGTTCCACTATCTTTGCCCAGGGGGATGATCTTGATCCCATGGTCTTACGGTTGAAGAACGATATTCTTCTGAAGATACTGACCGGACAAAGGATAGCGGAGGTACGGCTGGCAGGAAACCTCAGGATCGAGAACGATGTTATATATAATGTCCTGAAAAGCACAAAGGGCAAGCTTTTTTCGAAGGAGGAGCTCTCCTCCGACATAAAGGCGATATATAATATGGGGTTTTTTAAGGATATCACGGCGAAGGTCACCGATACGCATGAGGGAAAGGTTATAGCGTTTACATTGGAAGAGCTGCCCCTGATAACGAGTGTCGGTGTCGAGGGAACCGAGGAGATAAAAAAGGGGGATATAGAGGGGATTCTCTTTGTTAAGGAGAGACAGACTCTCAATCTTAATAAGGTGCAGTCCGATATAGAAAACATAAAAACGTTCTACAAGAATGAGGGGCATCTGAACGCCGAGGTCACATACCGATTAGAGGAACAGAAAAAGGGTGTTCGGGTCGTATTTGATATAAGGGAGAACAAGAGACTTTCGATACAGAAAATTACCTTTGAGGGGAACAGGGCGTATACGGACAAAGAACTGAGAGATATGATGGAGACATCGGAGCGGGGCATGTTCCATTTTATCTCAAAATCCGGCAAATTCGACGAGACCCAGCTAAAGCAGGATATCAACAAGCTGACGGTTTTTTACCTGAACAACGGGTATATCAATGCCGGGATCGGCGAACCGGAGATCACCCACGACAGAAAGTGGATCTACATCAAGATACCAATAAACGAAGGGAAACAATTCAGGGTCGGTGATGTGGAGATTACGGGGGATACCCTCAATGTCCCACGGTCAGAGCTGATGACGCGGCTTAAGATCACCAGAAAAGACTATTTCGACAGAGAGGCCATCATAAAGGATGTTGATATCCTGACAGAGGCCTGCAAGGAAGACGGCTATGCCTATGCCACCGTCGTTCCACGGACCATGCCCAGGG
>JAUSPK010000155.1 GCA_030655735.1 Syntrophales bacterium
TACCGAGGAAGACGGCAACCTTTCCGGAGAGCTGGAAGCCAGGTACGGTGAAATGAACGGCTATGAGGCAGAGGCAGAGGCCGCGGTGCTGTGAAACGGCAGCGGCATCCCGGAAGAGATGCGTCAGAAAAAGATGAATGAGCTTGACGGCAACGATAAGGTGCGGGTGCTGCTGGCTCAGGCCCTGTTCGGCAACCCGGATATCCTGCTTCTGGACGAGCCCACCAATCAGCTCGACCTGAAGACCATCGCCTGGTTGGATGATTTTCTCTTCCGCTTCCAGAACACAGTGATCATCGTCTCTCATGACCGCCATTTCCTGAACCAGGTCTGCACTCATGTGGCGGATATCGATTATGGCAAAATCCAGATTTATGCCGGCAACTATGACTTCTGGTATCAGGCCAGCCAACTCCATTTCCACCAGAAGGAAAACGAGGGCAAAAAGGCCAGGGCCAAGGCGGAGGATCTCAAGGAATTCATCCGGCGCTTCAGTTCAAATGCCTCCAAGGCCAAGCAGGCCACATCACGGAAGAAGCTGCTTGAGAAGCTCACCCTCGAAAACATGCCGATTTCCTCCCGAAAATATCCCTACATCGCCTTCACGCCTGAACGGCCCTGTGGTGACGTCATTCTGGAGATCAAGGGTCTTTCCAAAGCGATCGACGGGGTTCCCATGTTTGAGGGCCTCACCCTTACGGTCAACAAGGGCGACAAGATCGCCTTCGTCGGAGAGGGCAGTCTGGCAAAAACCACCCTCTTCCAGATCCTGGCCGGGGAGCTTGCGCCGGACAAAGGAAGCTTCCGTTGGGGGGTAACTATCAAAAGCGCCTATTCCCCGAAAGAGAATGATGCGTATTTCAACAATGAGGAGCTTGATCTTGTCGGCTGGCTGCGACAGTATGCACCTCCTGATGAGAATGAGAGTTTTATACGGGGTTTCCTCGGGAAAATGCTTTTTTCAGGAGAGGAGGCGACGAAAAAGACCTCTGTCATCTCCGGTGGCGAGCGGGTGCGCTGCATGCTCTCCAAGATGATGTTAGCCGACGCCAACGTCCTCATTCTTGATGAGCCCACCAACCATCTCGACCTTGAGTCAATCACGGCTTTGAATAATGCCCTGACGTCCTTTCCTGAGGTGGTGCTCTTTACTTCCCATGACCATCAGCTTGTATCCACCGTGGCAAACAGGATTGTCGAAATAACTCCCGACGGCATCATCGACGTGATGCAGGACTTTGAGGAGTACTTGGCAATGAAGGAAGCGATCCTGTCCGGTGAAAACGATTACTCGGACATGCAGGCAGCTATGTGAGCCTGAAGGGTACATACTGAAAGCTCAAGGCTCAACTTAGCAATCAAATGAGTTTAAAAATTGATTTTTGAAGATTTGATTGATTGTTTCCTGAAGTCAATCAACTCAAGGGTGAAGAAAAAGCATCAGGCGTGAAGCGTCCGCACCACCGTCGCGATTCGCCTGGGGCAGGCGCCTCCTGAAGAAACTGGCTAACCGCGAAGGCATGATTCAACCACGAAACATTAGCGCGGCTACCTCACTCCCCTCGTATATCTACATATCCCTTACGTCCTTCAGGCATGAATATACATTCACATCAAAAGATATCTTCTTTTGGTGCTTATTCCAGGCCCTAAATTTTAGATCTCTCCCATCCCCCCCCTGGAGGTCCTCTGGAATCCCGGCATCTCTTTGGCTGGCCTCTTCCTGAGAAAAACTATTGTGCCCATAGCGACGACAAATCCGGCGCCATTCAGCCACGGAAACCATGAAGTGTTGGTCATACATAATGCCACTCCGGCCAAAAGAAGCAGAATGGCCAACGCACCTACTACATCTCCCCTACCACCCTTCATACCTCGTCCCTCCTCTTGTTAAATGTTCTCCTTCAATACAATCTTACAATCTTAACCTAAGCTGTTCACAAAAAATAAAAGCCCTATCTCTCATTTCGAGAAACAGGGCTTTAGATAATCAGACCATAATCCCCCCGGTTACAGATGCTCAAAAACACACATGGTACGTTCAAAATATGTTAAATTGCTAACTCCGCGATTGTACCTTGTCAAGAAAAGCGTACCTTGTCAAGAACTATTCCCACGCGGCTTTCAAGCGGTAATCGTTGATTTTTTCCCGAAACGATCTTGAGGACTTCTAGGTGCTAAGTATCAACACGTGGCGCACCACGCAACCAAAAAATAAAAAGGGGTTACGATTTCTCGTAACCCCCTGATATTTATGGCGGGGTCGAGGGGACTCGAACCCCTGGCCTCCGGCGTGACAGGCCGGCGTTATAACCGACTTAACTACGACCCCGCAAAAATGGTAGGCGGAACAGGACTTGAACCTGTGACATCCACGGTGTAAGCGTGGCGCTCTCCCAGCTGAGCTATCCGCCCATATGTCGTGTTCAATCCCCTGTAACCGAAGGTGGCAACCTAAACAAAAAAGGGAGTCCTGTCAAGTAATATTTACGCATGTATCTGTACCCCTCCCCCTCCCGCGGCGGATTTCGCCTTGCGTGGATACGTTTCAGGTTTGTCCTCCGGGACAAACGCCCTCTGGAGGACATCATCCACATTCTCTACAAAGATTATCTCGAGTTCTCTCAGGACATTGGCCGGGATATCGGCAAGGTCCTTTTCGTTCTCACTCGGTATGATCACGGTCTTGATACGCCCGCGATGCGCGGCCAGCAATTTTTCCTTCAGCCCGCCGATGGGAAGCACCCTCCCCCTGAGGGTGATTTCTCCCGTCATCGCGAGATCGCTCCTCACCTTCTTTTTGAGGAGCGAGGATGCTATGGACGTCGCCATGGCGATTCCTGCGGACGGACCATCCTTCGGGATGGCTCCCTCCGGGACATGCACATGGATATCCAGTTCCTTATAAAAATTTTCCTCCAGCCCCAGGGTCTTCGCCCGTGATCTGACATAGGTCAGTGCGGCCTGAGCCGATTCCTGCATCACGTCTCCCAGTTTTCCCGTCAGCATAAGTTTGCCGGTTCCCTGCATAACGGAAGACTCTATCGTCAGCAGTTCGCCGCCAACCTCCGTCCAGGCGAGGCCCACCGTCAGCCCTATTCTGTCCTTTCCCTCGATCTCTCCGAATTTGAATTTCGGTATGCCGAGGTACTTCTCTACGGACTTCGACCCCACCTTTATCTTCCTGGTGTTTCCATTGGTGACGATCCTCCTGGCCACCTTTCTGCAGACAGAGGCTATCTCTCTCTCAAGGTTCCGCACCCCTGCCTCACGTGTATATTTTCGTATGATCGTCAGCAGGGCCCCCTCCGAGAAGACGATATTCTTTTCGGTCAGACCGTTTGTTTCGAGCTCCTTCGCAACGAGATATTTTTTGGCGATATTCAGCTTCTCCGGCTCGGTATATCCCGCGATACGGATCACCTCTGTGCGGTCCTGGAGGGCCGGTGGTATCGTCTGCAGGACATTGGCCGTCGTTATAAACATGATATCGGACAGGTCGTAATCGACTTCGAGATAGTTGTCGTTGAAGGCGACATTCTGCTCCGGATCGAGCACTTCCAAAAGCGCGGATGCGGGGTCCCCTCTGAAATCGGAACTGAGCTTATCGATCTCATCCAGGCAGAATACGGGATTACTCGAACCCGCCTTTTTCAGGAGCTGGATTATCTTCCCGGGCATGGCCCCTATATAGGTCCTTCTGTGGCCGCGTATCTCGGCCTCATCCCTCAGGCCGCCGAGAGACAGTCTTATGAACTTCCTGTTGGTGGCCCGGGCGATCGATTTCGCGACGGAGGTCTTTCCCACCCCCGGAGGCCCGACAAGGCACAGGATGGAGCCTTTCTTCTTTTTGGACAGGGTCTGAACCGCGAGATACTCAAGAATCCGCTCCTTTACCTCTTTGAGCCCGTAATGGTCCTCCTCCAGAATCGCCTCGGATTCCTTCAGTCCGGTCCTGTCCTCCGTCTTTTCATACCAGGGCAAGGCCAGTATCCAGTCTATGTAGTTGCGGACCACTGTCGCCTCCGCAGACATAGGGGCCATCATCTTCAGCTTCTTCATCTCCTGCTTGACCTTCTCGTGCGCTTCCTCGGTCAGCTTCTTTTCCTTCAGCTTTTTCTCCAGTTCCCGCATCTCGGCCTTGAAACTGTCATCCTCGCCCATCTCTTTCTGAATGGCCCTCATCTGCTCATTCAGATAGTAATCCTTCTGGGTCTTCTCCATCTGGGACTTGACCCGCTTTCTAATGCGTCCCTCAACCTCCAGTATCTCTATCTCCGCCATCATCAGGGCGTATATTTTGTCGAGCCTTTCGACAACATCCGTCGTTTCGAGCACCTTTTGCCTCTCGTCCAGTTTTACATACAGATGTGCCGCAACCGTATCGGCAAGCTTTGACGGATCATTCGTGGCCGACATGGACCCCATCAGCTCAGAGGGAACCTTCCGACTGATCTTCGCGTACCGCGTAAACGCCTCCACGACATTCCGTATCAGCGCCTCCAGCTTCGTATCTGATTCCGGGACGTGGCTTTCATCCAGTTCATCGACATCAACCATGAAGAAGTCTTCGTTGGGCAGATAGTCTTTGACAACACCCCTTCTTCTCCCCTCGACCAGGGCCTTCACCGTCCCGTCCGGAAGCCGCAGCAGTTGTATGATATTCCCTATGGTACCGACCGTATAAACGTCATCTTCCGTCGGCTCATCGACCTCGGCACTCTTCTGCGCAGCCAGGAATATCTCCTTGTCATGCTGCATGGCATACTCCAGGGCGTCGATCGATTTATCCCGCCCCACAAAAAGGGGCACAATCATATAGGGAAATACGACCACATCCCTCAGGGGAAGCAGCGGCATCAAAAGTTTGTTCGTCTTTATTTCTTCTTCTTCTCTCTTATTAAAATCAAACATAGATTTCTATTATCCTGTTTTTTCCTGTTCGTTATCTTCCGCCGTCTCGGAGATCGTTTCAAAAACCAAGATCGGTTTTTCTTTGTTGAGGACCACCTCCTCAGTGATAAGACATTCCCTTATGTCGCTGCGTGAGGGGATGTCATACATGATGTCCAGCATGGTGTCCTCCATAATGGCCTGGAGCCCCCTCGCGCCGGACTTTCGGTCCGCGGACAGTTTCGCTATGGCCTTCAGGGCGTCATCGGTAAAGGTCAGCTTCACGTCTTCCATCTCAAACATCTTTTTATACTGTTTTACCATGGAATTTCTGGGTTCGATCAGTATCCTCACCAGATCCTCGTCAACGAGGTCATAAAGGGTACCGATGACCGGAAGCCTCCCCACAAACTCAGGGATCAGACCATACTTCAGGAGGTCTTCGGGCCTCACGCCCGCCAGGATTTCACCGACATTCTGTTCCTTCCTGCTCTTGATATCGGCACCGAATCCCATGGAGCTTACATTTATTCTCTTTTCGATAATATCTTCCAGGCCGTTAAAGGCTCCCCCGCATATGAACAGAATATTGGTGGTGTCCACCTGAATGAATTCCTGCTGCGGATGTTTTCTCCCCCCCTTGGGAGGCACATTTGCCAAGGTCCCCTCTATTATCTTCAGGAGGGCCTGTTGAACCCCTTCACCGGATACGTCCCTGGTGATGGAAGGGTTGCCCGATTTTTTCGATATCTTATCGATCTCGTCTATATAGACAATTCCGTGCGATGCCCGGGTGACATCATAGTTCGCGTTCTGGAGGAGGCTCAGTATGATATTCTCCACGTCCTCCCCGACGTATCCCGCCTCGGTCAGGGTAGTGGCATCGGCAATGGCAAAAGGGACATCCAGCATCCGTGCCAGGGTCCGTGCCAGGAGGGTTTTCCCCGTACCGGTAGGACCGATCAGGAGGATATTACTCTTCTGGAGTTCAACATCATTTAATTCAACCCCTGAAAACAATCTCTTGTAGTGGTTGTAAACGGCGACGGAAAGGATCTTTTTCGACCGCTCCTGCCCCACGACATACTGGTCCAGAAACTTCTTGATGTCCCTGGGCTCGGGAATGTCTTCTTTGGCGTTTTTGACGTTCCGGCTGCCGTCTTCTTCAACAATGCATCTGCACAGGTCTATGCATTCGTCACAGATATAGGCAGTGGGACCGGCGACGAGTTTTTTGACTTCGTTCTGTGTCTTTCCGCAAAAGGAGCAGAAGAGCAGTCCCTGCTCGCCCTTATCAGGATTTTTTCCCATGAAAAGCTTCCTCTTCCTTTGTTCTCTTTATAATAATTTGGTCAATTATACCATATTCTTTAGCCTGGCTGCTCGTCAT
>JAUSPK010000045.1 GCA_030655735.1 Syntrophales bacterium
AGGCCTTAGCGATCCCGTTCGTCGTTAAACCCATCAGGGAAGGGTCGAGCATGGGGGTGACCATCGTAAGGGGTCCGGAGATGCTTGATGACGCGATGGCCGGGGCCTTCAAATGGGACAGGGCCGCACTGGTGGAGGAATACCTCGAAGGGACCGAATTTTCGTGCATCGTTCTGGAGGGGGAGGAGGGCCCCGGTATCCTCGGGGTGACCGAGATACACCCTCAGAGTGATTTTTACTCGTACGACGACAAGTACATGCCGGGGAGATGCAGCAAATTTACGCCCCCCCGGAATATCCCCGCCGATGTGGTTGACCGGATCAAGGCCTCGGTTATCAAGGCGTTCGAAACCCTGGGTTTCAGATCGTACGGCCGCATAGACGGATTTGTCCTGGACGACGGCAGGGTCCTGATCACCGACCCCAATTCATCTTCGGGAATGGCGCCGTCATCGTTCTTCTTCGAGCAGGCCGCGGAGGCCGGGATGCTTCCCTCTATGATACTGACTGAGCTGATAGAGGCCTCGGCAGCGATTCATAGAGAGAAAAAAGGCCCGTTACAATAAGGATGAGACAGGAAAGTACACAATCAAGGGGCCGTATGCTGGTCTGACGATCAGTTTTTGACGGGAGTAACAACCGGTTGTGGAAAAAATAAAACCCGGAAAAATGAGGGTAGGGGTCATCATGGGGGGGATGTCTTCCGAAAGGGAGGTCTCCCTCGAGAGCGGAAGGAATATCTTTAGCAAGATGGATCGGCGCAGGTACGATCCCCTCCCCATCTTTATGGACAGCCGGGGTCTGCTGTGGGAGATCCCGATCAAGCTGTTGATGCGTAATTCCACCGGGGATATCGAAGCGGACCTGGCGGAAGATGCGAAAAGAATTCCCTATGAAGATCTGAGGTTGGCGACGGACTTTATTTACATAGGCCTGCACGGCAAGTACGGAGAAGACGGCTGCCTGCAGGGACTGCTGGAACTGCTGGGGATCCCCTATACCGGTTCCGGGGTGCTGGGCTCGGCGCTCGGTGTCGACAAGTATGCCTCCCGGAAGGTGCTCGCTATGAGCGGGATGGATGTCCCGCGGACAAGGGCTGTATCCATAAAGGAATGGAACAGCGGCAAGGAGGAAGTCCTCGGCGGGATCGAAAGGGATATCGGGTTTCCCTGTGTGGTAAAGCCGACCCGGGAGGGGTGCAGCACAACGGTAAAGAAGGTCGTATCTGCGGAGGGTATCGAAAGCGCCCTCCTGGCGGCGTTCGAATGGGACAGCGTGGCCCTGGTTGAAGAATTCATCACCGGAACGGAGGTCACCTGCGGCGTTATCGGAAACGATGCCCCCGTCGCCCTTATCCCCTCCGAGACGATACCTACGGAAGGAATCCTTTCACTGGAGGATAAATTCCTGTATGGTCAAGGAGAGAATAAGACGCCCGCTCGGCTGCCGGAGGATGTCCTGAAGAGGATACAGGACGTTGCCGTCAGGGCCTTTCTGGCCCTGGGGCTGAAGGCCTACGCGAGGATAGATATGTTTGTCCCCGGCGATGGACGGGTAGTGGTTCTTGAACCGAACAGTCTGCCGGGAATGACGCCCTCCACGGTGCTCTTTCACCAGGCGGCGGCCGAGGGACTTACGCAGACCGAATTGATCAGCAGGATTATACAACTATCGCTTGACGCGCACGCAGGCAAAAAAGGGCCCCTGTAGGCCGGGTGGTGTATGAACAGGATCTCCGAGACACTTGACAGCTTTGGGAAGGCCGTCCTGGATAATATCGAGGAGATGGGGAGGATCCTTCTCCTCTTCCTTTCCGTTCTGATGTGGATGGCGCGCCCCCCTCTCAAACTTCGTCTGATCTTCAAGCAGATGGAATTCGTCGGCGTCAAGTCCATCTTTGTCGTCGTTCTCACGGGTACGTTCACCGGCATGGTTATGGCGCTGCAGGGCTATTACGGGTTCAAGATGTTCAACGCGGAGAGCCTCGTCGGTGCCACCGTCGCGCTGGGAATGACCAGGGAGCTGGGGCCGGTGCTCACCGCCCTGATGGTGACCGCCAGGGCGGGTTCCGCCATGGCGGCCGAACTGGGGACGATGCGCGTGACCGAGCAGATCGACGCCCTGTCTGTCATGGCCACGAACCCCGTCAAACATCTTATCGTTCCGAGGGTAATCGCGGGGGTGATAATGCTCCCCGCTCTCACCATTGTGTCCGACTTTATGGGGATCCTGGGGGGATACTTTGTGGGGGTGCCGGTTCTGCATATCAATTCAGGTGCTTTTGTAAGCAATATTACGAAGATGGTGGATCTGGGCGATATCTACAACGGCCTGACCAAGGCGGCATTCTTCGGCCTCATCCTTTCTCTGGTAGGATGTTACAAGGGTTTCAACACGACGGGGGGTGCCGAGGGGGTGGGAAAGGCCACCACGGAGGCGGTGGTCCTCGCGTCCGTATCGATCCTGATAAGCGACTATTTCCTGACGGCGATTATGTTTTAAGAGAAAAAAGGCTAAAACTAGAAAAATGAGGGTTCAAGGGTTCGAGGGTTCAAGGGTTCGAGGGTCCAAGGGTTCAAGGTTCAAGGGTTCAAGGTTCAAGGGTTCGAGGATTCAAGTGAAAGGCTAAAAAACTACAACGAGCTGAAAGCATGGCAAAAGACATACAAACGCTGCTAAACCGAAACTCGAAACAGGAAATTATAGATATATGATCAAGCTGGTAGATGTCCATAAGTCGTTTGGGCGGCAGAAGGTCCTCGACGGCATCAATCTTGAGATAGAGGAGGGCAAGACCACCGTCATTATCGGGGGGAGCGGCGGAGGGAAGTCTGTCCTCCTGAAGCACATTATCGGCCTCCTGCGCCCCGACAGCGGACAGGTCCTCGTCGATGGTGTGGATATTGCCTCGCTGAACGACAGGGATCTTAACGAGATACGGAAGAAATTCGGGATGCTCTTTCAGGAGGCGGCGCTCTTTGATTCCATGAATGTGATGGAGAATGTCGCCTTTCCCCTCAGAGAGCACACCAAAAAGAAGGAGACGGAGATCAGGCAGATAGTGGGGGAGAGGCTCAAGGCGGTCGGTCTTCCCGGTGTTGAAGACAAGATGCCTTCAGAGCTGAGCGGGGGTATGAGAAAGAGGGTGGGACTCGCCAGAGCGATTGCCCTGCATCCGCAGATCGTCCTCTTTGATGAACCCACGACCGGCTTGGACCCCGTGATGACGGAGGCGATAAACCAGCTTATTATTGAAACGCAGAAGAGCTTTGATCTGACCTGCGTGGTCATCAGTCATGATGTCCAGTCGATCTTTACGGTGGGGCACAGAATAGCCATGCTTTATAAGGGTGAAATCATAGAGTATGGAACTTCCGAAGAGATACGGGGATCATCCGATCCCGTACTGAGACAGTTTCTCTCCGGGAGCCTTGAGGGCCCGATCAATGTACTATAAAGGGGCAGTGCAAAGCTGTGAAAAATCACCCCAATGACCAAAAATGGAGAACACGATGTCTGGAATCAGCACAGAAGCAAAGGTAGGTTTGTTCGTTCTGGTGGCATTGATTATATTGGGATACATGTCATTCAGGGTCGGCGAACAGGGATTCGGCATGAAAAAAGGCTATCTGGTGAACGTGTTATTCGACAATGCGACGGGTCTTGGAAAGGATGCCTCCGTGCAGATAGCGGGCGTCGAGGTGGGGAGGGTCGAGGATATATCCCTCAAGAACGGCAAGGCCCTCGTCAGATTGCGGATACTTCCGGATGTGATGCTGGAGAAAGACGCGCAGGCCAAGATAAAGGCGTACGGCATACTGGGGGATAAGTATGTCGATATTGTCCCCGGGACACCGGGCGAGGGGTATATCGCCGCTGGCGGGGATATTGTCATAACAGGGCAGCAGGCCGATATCGACAAGCT
>JAUSPK010000048.1 GCA_030655735.1 Syntrophales bacterium
CTGGCTGGTGGCCTTCTGGGTCCACGATATGGCCGACACCAGGAAGCAGATCATCGCGGCGGGCGCGATACTCGCCTTCGATATCGTCTGCCTGGTGGTCTTCGGTGGCGTCCTCGGCTGGATATAGGGGACGCGATGGGACAAGTGGGAGAGATCGTATGCGCCCCATGAAGAGGATGTCGTTGGCGCTTCTTATCGGTGCAACCGTCCTGGGATGCTCCGGGTGGGATGTCGCCCGCGTGGCCAGGATAGCGGCTACCGGGGATGTTGCGTCCGCCCAGCGGATGGCGGCGGAAAAGGCGGCCCGGTATACCGCAAACCCGAAGGCGCTGGAACGGGACATACAGCGCCTTCAGGCCGAGTCCGCGCGGCTCATCGAGGGTTTCCGGAGGGCCGTCGGCGGCGTGTGGGGGGAGGGAGAGATACGGGAATCCACCCCCAGGGAGTACGTCAAATACACACAGAACTACCTCTCCCGCGCCTCGGTCGATTTTAGCAGGGGGGAGATCACCGTCGAGACGCTCGACAGGGGTGATCCCCTGAAGAGCCTGAAGAGCGCTATTGTCACCACCCTCCTTACCCCCGATGATCCCCGGGCCGTCGATATTTACTCCTCCGGGGCCGTCGAACTGGGAAAGATTCCGTTCCTCTACGGCGAGGTTGTTGACCACCAGGGTCAAGATATCCGGTGGTCCTGGCGGGCGGAGGCCTTTGCCGACCACCTCATCCAGAAAGGACTACAGACCCGGCAGATCACGACCGGCGGCGGGGCGAGGGAGATACGGTACGTCGTTATCCCGATGGTAACGGATCACCGTGAGGTGCGCACACTGAAATACCGGCCGCTTGTCGAACGCTTCGCGAGGGACTTTTCCATCAGCAGAAACCTTGTCTACGCCATTATCAAGGCCGAGAGCGATTTCAACCCGTACGCGGTGAGTCACGCCCCGGCCTTTGGCCTGATGCAGGTCGTCCCCGCGACCGCCGGACAGGACGTCCACCGGCTTCTGAATGATACCGACGGTCTCCCCTCCGGGCAATTTCTCCTGAATCCCGAAAACAATATCCAATACGGGACCGCCTACCTGTACCTTCTGCAGTACAAATATCTGAACGATATTCGAGACCCCGTATCAAAGGAATACTGCGTCATCGCGGCCTATAACGCCGGGGCAGGGGATGTCCTGCGCACCTTTGACCCCGACAGGGATCGGGCGTCGGACCGGATAAACGATCTCAACCCGCTTCAGGTGTTCACGACCCTCCGGACACAGCTGTCCAAGGGAGAGGCGCGGAGGTATCTGGTCAAGGTGATGGACGCCAAGAAACGGTTCGTGAATTTCTAGATCCGGGGATTTCTCGATGTGGAGATGGCCGGGGGGGAGGGTGATCCCGACCCGGTACAGATACAAACGGCGGAACCGTTTTCGGCCCCGCCGTTTGAGTATGTCTAACGAATGAGAGGTTTATGATGATATGCTCAGCGTTTCCGCTATTTGTGTGCCTTCTTTTTCCTGCTCATACCCGCGAGACCGGCCAGACCGAACCCCAAGAGGAGCATCGTCCCCGGTTCGGGGACGGGGGCTCCGCCGGCGGGGGTGTAGTCGTAGGTGACCGTTACCGTGCCCCCAAAGGTAGGATTAGCCCACTCATCAAACGCCACACCAGACCCCGAAGAATACGAGATAACGGGAGAGCCATCTTGATTAAAATTGATACCAAGATCGAATGTGGTGGTGCCTTCGTACGTAGCTATATTGCCAACAACGCCGGTTGGCGAGGGACTAGCATAGTTACTTTCGGGTAATAAAGAGCCGCGCCCGTGAATGTGAAGGGTGTTACCGTTGTAGCCGACAACGAGGCCACGGCCCCTGGGACTTCTGGTGTTCCGGTCAGGTCGGCGGTCCACGTGTATGACAAGTTTCCTATGGCGGGGACTGTACTCTCCAACTCAAATATGTGCTTGGTAAGGCTAAAGTCGAAGCCAATCGTAACACCGGTCAGTGTTCCACCCGTGGTGTCGATGCCGGCTGTCCAACCCAGGGCATTAAAATAGTCAAAAGTAAGGGTATCGGGGTCACTGCCGATGCTCCCTGTCTGCACTATAGTAGTCGCCATCCCCGATGGGGCCCACAGAAAAATAACCATGCCCACCACTACCGCCATACAAGCCAATCTTTTTAATGTCTTCATGATAAACCTCGCATTCTCGTCTCTGTGAGACTTTTTCCCTCATTTTGCCTTGAATCTTAGCGGGCCATGCATCCAGAGTCAATACGAAAGAGGTCTTAATAATTACTTATTTTTAGGGTCGCTCTCTCTACGCAAAAAGTAGTAGAAAAAATGATCACTAATACTTTTTCAGTAGACGCCGCTGCCGCTCTTTGGGTGCGGCCCCCCAGTTTATTTTGACTTTCCCCTATCCCGGCATCGGTACAATCCGGTATTTTTTGTCAAAGCTTATCGCCATTCCCCGTGCGCCTGTCCGAATCACCGATCCCTTTACCTTGATATTCGCCCTCTTCCCCTCGATCTTTTTCAATTCATCAAGGGGGAGTATCAGGTCCACATACATCTCGGTACCTACGGGGAGCGGTGTATCGGTATGGAAGAAGGCACCCCCCGCCGAGATATCGCTGGTGACAGCATCAAGAAAATCCGCCTCTTCCCCCTCGCCGTCCACAAAGATGCGGGCGGGCAACTCCAGGGAAAACCGTTCCAGTTTTCTTTTTCCGAACTCAGGCATTGTATGTCCTTTAGTTAAAGATCAGGTGACCTGATCGACGCCTGTTCTTTGTAAAATCGAGGCTTTACACCCCTTGCGGCGGTACCGTTCTCATGTTTCGGAACGAGCCTAACAGCTTACGATACAGAGTTCAATACGAAAAGGGTATGATTTCTATCTCATCATTTTGGTACCGCGGCATACGTAAAATATGCTACACAGACGCCACCCCTTACATTGTTTTGTTGCTTTCCCTGTTCTCTCCCCTCGTGCCCTGATAGGGATCCATCCCGATACATCAGAGATATTTTGCGACCCACAGCATGGCCTGCAGGCGGTTCGACGTATTGATCTTTTTGTAGACATTGTAAATATGCGTCCTGACCGTATGGGGACTGATGGAGAGCTCCTGTGCGATGTCCTCGTTGCTGGCACCGGAGGCTATCCCAATGAGGATCTCTTTCTCCCTGGAGGTCAGGATGTTGGCGGCCGTGAGTGATGCCGTACTGCCTTTTCCGGGATTCATAATGCGCCTGGAGAGGGCCTTTCTGGAATACCACATCTCACCATCCAGTATGGCCTTAACGCCCCGTGGGAACATGTCCATGGGATCGCTCATATAGAAGATGCCGTGTATGCCCCGGTCCATGATCTCCTTTTCACTCCCCGTCTCCGTGTCAAGGTTAAAGAGGGCGATGCGGCATCCGGTCAGATTAATGGGCGGACCACTTTCGATCATCGCCCAGAGATGGCCCAGTTCGGTACCCCGGCAGTCAAAGAGGACGAGGCATGCAGAGGGAGATTTGTTATCGATGATCTCACCATCCAGCTCAGGGCTGAATGTACACGAAAGTCCCGTTTCCTTTTCAAGGAATCGTACCAGGAGCTCATTCTGCAGCGCATTGGAACCAACGATAAGGACCCGCGGCTTTGATGGAGAACCCGCTGTGTCTTTTGCCTTTTGTGTCTTCACGTTCATAGCGTTGCCACATACCCCATTCGGTGCGGTTGATCAAGGCCGATTCTCCCTGGCCGGGAGAGATGTGTCCATATATATCCACACAACTGTGCATCTGCATAACAGGCATATAATATTAAGAAATAGAAAAATATCACCATGTCACCCGTATGTCAAATACGGATTTTGCAATGAGATGCCGATTCCTGCTGATTATTTCCTCCGATGGACACAAAGGTGCCCGGCCAAGGGACAGAAAAACGGGGGAACGATTGGTGGTCTTCCAGCTTCCCGAAATTCCTTGACAAGCATCACAGCGTGTACTATCGAAATGACGTATGTATAAACAGGGGTGTTTTTTCCGGGAAGAGCCGCTGGATGAGATGTCCGGTTGGCAAACGGTACTGGCGGAAACGGGTTTGAGAGCTGTTTTTGGGTAGAGATGTATGAAACATTTTGACATTACCGAGAAGATCAGGGGGGAGCCATACGCCGGTTCTCTGGGCATCCGTCTTGATACGGCGGGAGAGGGGTATGCCACCTGCTCGGTGACCATTACGGGGGATATGCTCAACTTTCTCGGCGTGGTTCATGGGGGTCTTATCTTCAGCCTGGCCGATGTCGCCTTCAGCGCCGCTTCCAACAGTGACCATTTCCCCTCGTACGCGCTCGATGTGAGCGGTTCCTTTCTCAAGGCGCCGCGGGTTGGTGACGTCGTCGTGGCCGAAGCCAGGCGGGTGCATGCCACAAAACGGACCGGTGTTTACAGAATGGAGGTATTGAGCGAGGGGGAGCTTATCGCGACATTTAACGGGACGGTATTCAGGAAGACAGATTGACACGGGCGCTGCGGTTATGCTTGAAATACAGCAACCGGTGGTTCGTCTCATCCGCTTTAAAAAGTTCACATTTTCTAAGCTCCCGGCTTGTGCCGTGGGCAACGATTGAAGGAGGGAAGGTCAATGAAGGAAAGAAGAGGCGCGGTAAGGGGGTATCGGGGGGCACATCTTGTTGCCGTGGTCGTTGCCGGGTTCATGCTATGGGCCGTGAACGGCTCTCTGGGGACGGCGAGGGCCATTGCCGTGGATTCGATGAGCCTGGAGAGACAGATCGCTCAGGGGGTCGTGATCGGAACGGCGGACAGGGCCACCAACACACTTTCATGGAAGGGAATCCCCTACGCGAAGGCCCCCGTCGGGGAGCTCCGCTGGAAGGAACCGCAGGATCCCGAAAAACGATCGGAGCCCTACGAGGCGTCGGCCTTCTGTGAGATCTGCCCCCAGTATATCAATCATGACGAGAATCGCGCGACCCCGCAGATTGTCCTGGGGAGTGAGGACTGCCTCT
>JAUSPK010000049.1 GCA_030655735.1 Syntrophales bacterium
CGGCCTCGGGATGGCCGAGAACTGGAGGACAAAAAAGATCCAGGGATACGTCGCCGATTATCAGATCAAAGACATAGACAACGACGGTAAAGACGAGGTTGTCCTTGCCGTAGGACTGGGGACCTCTCTGACCAGGAGCGCAATCGTGGCGTACGATCTGAAGGTTGAACAAGCCCCTTGACACGTGTGCAAATATGGGGTAGGAGTACGTCGCATTTTGCAGTGGCGGTGTAGCTCAGACGGTTAGAGCATACGGCTCATATCCGTAGTGTCCCCCGTTCGATCCGGGGCACCGCCACCATATTATAAAAAAAAGCCCGGGGAGGATATCCTCCCCGGGCTTTTTGTGTTTCATCGGTGCGGGCGTTATCTGAACAGCATCGTGAATACGAACGCGAGGATGAAGAGGAACCCGATAGCAAACAGGACCGAAACCCCCGCGGGGATAGTCGTGGCAAGCTCAGGTTCAGACGCGGATGCACGGACCTTTCCCCCGCCCGTCCTCCGGTAGGCATCCACGAAGATGCCAATCGGCCTCTTGGCAAAGGCAGCCAGGAGCCGGGGGAGTTGTTGTATGAACAGATACTCGCCCAGCCTTGCTATACCGGCGGCTATTCCCGTAACGACAAAGACCACGAGCCGTGAGCCCTTGCGGTATATCCAGTCCGTATCGAGGGTGATCGTCTCCGTCCGTTTCAGCAGCTTCAGGAAGACGAAGAAGGCCAGACCCGAGAAGAAGAGGAGCTGCAGCATCCTCACCACGTGGAGCCCGGTGTAGGCATGGTATTCCACGGGGTAGGGGAGTATGTTATAGAGCGGCTGGGGATAGACGCCTATCGCAATGCACAGGCAGGCGAAGAAGACCATCGCCCACTGCATGTTCGGTTTCGGATCCGCAGCCCGCAGCCCCTTGTCCTTGGCGAAGAAGACGAAATAGGGGAACTTGATCCCCGCGTGCAGGAAGACGCCGGCGGAGGCCGCCTCAAGCATGAAGTAGATGATAGTGAGGTGCTGGCTGGTGGCGGCCTGGAGAATCATCGTCTTTGTCGTGAATCCGCTTGTCAGCGGGAAGGCGGAGATCGAAGCGGCCGCTATGCAGCAGCAGATGAGCGTCAGGGGCATCGTCTTGTAGAGCCCTCCCAGGTCGGTGCACTTCGTCTTCCCGGTCATGTAGAGGACCGACCCGGCGGCCATCCAGAGGAGACCCTTGTAGATGATATGGGCGAAGGCGTGCGCCGTGGCGCCGTTTATCGCCATGGTCGTCCCGATGCCGATCCCGCAGACCATGAAGCCCACCTGATTGATGATGCTGTAGGCGAGGATCTTCCGGCTGTCGTTTTCCATGATGGCGTATATAATCCCGTAGATCGTCATGAAGGCGCCCAGCCATATCAGTATCTCCCATCCGGGGAAGACGCGGATCATGGTGTAGACGGCGGTCTTGGTGGTAAATGCGCTCAGAAACACGCTCCCCGTTGCCGTCCCTTGCGGGTACGCGTCGGAGAGCCACGCGGACAGCGGGGGGACCGCGGCGTTCAGCATGAAGCCTATCAGGATAAGCCAGGAGGCGATATCGTGCGACTGTATCCGTCCGACCTCCAGAGAGCCGGTGTTGTGGACATGGAGCAGTATCCCTGCCAGGAGGACCAGCCCTCCCACAATGTGGACAAGGACGTACCGGTAGCCGGCGTCGAGGGCCTTTTTTGTCCTCCGTGACCAGATCAGCATCACGGACGCGACGGCCATGAACTCCCAGAAGATATACAGGGAGAAGAAGTCTCCCGCAAAGACCACGCCCAGGGCGCTTCCGACATAGATAAGGGCCGAGAGGTGTTCCAGCTTCCCCTCGATATGGAGGGCGAAGAGGAAGCTCCCGAATGCCGCTATGCAGAAGATATATCCGAATACCTTGCTCAGTTTGTCGACATGGAGGAAGTTCAGATCGTACTGCAGAAAGGGGATGGTCAATGTCGCGTCGGGGCTGAGCCTGGCGATATAGAAAAAGGCAATCACGGGTACGGCAAGTATGAGGATCTGCTTTGCCTTCCCACTGACGGCGAGCAGGATCAGGGCACCGATAAAGAAGATGAACGCGGGAATCAGAAAGCTACTTGTCATAATAATCCTCACCCTTCTTTAACCAGAACTGCCCCAGCACCTTGGAGACGATAATCATTACCATGCAGATGACGAATCCGAACAGCGCGTAGAACCCCGGAATCTTGTCCCACGCGTGCTGGGCGCCATGCGAGGGCACGAAAAACTCCGCCAGGACGCTTAATGCAAGGATAACGTAGCTGGATATCCTCAACTTTTTGATATTGTTGGGCTTGTCGAACCAGTCAAATTCTTTTTTCATCCTCTGCTCCTGGATGGCACCGGAAAACCATGGCTGGGGATAATCTGATGCCTGAATTGGGTGTCGGGTTTGCTTAGATCACAAGGAAAGGGATCCTGCTTTTCATGAAATTTCCATCCCCCCGGGGGCAATTAACCTGCAGTGCAGCCAAATTACTCCCCTCAATAGTCCAAGATACGCCCGGTGTCAAAGGAAAAATGGATCAGATCCGCTTGTTTTGACACCACGGCAGGAAATTTTGCCGACAGGGCTACAGCAACGGCAGACTGTCGGAGATTAGAAGGCCGGCACGGGTTGGGCAGAGGTGGTTATCGGTGATGGTGACGAGGCCTTCCCGCTCCATTGTGCGGAGCAGGTCACCCTTTTCGTGCAGCAGATCGCACCCGTATCGCTTCGAGAACTTCCCCAGATCGATCCCCTCCTTTGTCCGGAGACCGAGGTAGAGCGCCTCCAGGCATAGCTGCTCACCCGTCAGTATCTCGGACCCTCCGATGGGGGGCACGCCCCTCTCCGTCTCTTCGATATATCTATCCAGACAGCGGTGGTTCCACCACCTCCTGGCGCTGGAAAAGGAGTGTGCCGCAGGGCCGAGACCGAGATAGGGGGTGTGGTCCCAGTACTTGCTGTTGTGCCTCGATATCCATTCGTCCCCCCGCGCGAAATTCGAGACCTCATAGTGCACGTATCCGGCCTCCTCCAGTGTCTCGGAGGTCTTCATGAAAAACTCGGAGAGGAGATCGTCGTCCGGGGGGACAATCGCTCCACTTCGGTATTTTAGCCCCAGGGGCGTTGAAGGCTCCAGGGTCAACTGGTAGCATGAGAGGTGCTCCGGAGCGAAGGAGAGGGCCGTGTGGAGCGTCTCCAGCCACGATCTGATGTCCTGTCCAGGTACCCCGTAGATCAGGTCAAGGCCGATGTTGCCGAATCCCGCCCTCCGCGCGTTCTCTATCGCAGATCTCGCCTCGCTGGCACCGTGCCGGCGTCCGAGGAATGCGAGTGTACCATCGTCAAAGGACTGGACGCCGATATTGATCCGGTTTATTCCTGCTGTGTGGAGAGCTTCGGCCGCTTCCGGGCTCAGATCCCCGGGATTTGCCTCGATGGTGATCTCCGTATCGACCGAAAACAGAAATGTTCTGTGGAGGGCGTCAAGGATCTGTCCTGTCTGATCAGCGCCGAGCAGCGAGGGGGTGCCTCCCCCCAGGTAGATGGTATCGAACCGGTCGAATACACCGCGGTACAGCTCC
>JAUSPK010000051.1 GCA_030655735.1 Syntrophales bacterium
TTATACTCAATGTAATGCATGAACCACGGGTAATGCTCATCGGTGATGGCGATGAATTACGAAAAATTGTTCGGTAAGGGTTTGATAAAACCCTTCAAGGCCGAACCTTCGCAAATCAAATCAAGATTGGATCTCGCGGCGAGGGATCTGAAAACAGCGAAACAGATTCTGGATCAGAGCAGTGATTGGTCATATAACATAACATATAATGCCCTGTTGCAAGCCAGTCGGGCGTTAATGTTTGCCGAAGGGTACCGGCCGACCAGTGGAGAGGGACAGCACAGGGTAACCATTCTATTTGCGGAGGTCGCGTTAGGTGAGGGGTTCGATAGTGAAATAAGATTCTTTGATAAGATGCGAGTTAAGAGAAATCGTGCCGTATACGATACTGCGGGGATAGTTTCGGAGAGTGAGGCGCGTCAGGCTATTGAATTTGCTGAAAAGCTTATTGAAAAAATCAGGGAGATGGTAGAATAAACTGCCCCCCGGCACGGTGCGGGGTAGTAAAGACGCTCGAACAATCGATCGATTGTAGAAACTATCGTTGACCGCAAACTGCCTTCCACGTCTGGTCTGAATACTTCAATGTTACTAATGGATGAACTGCGGAGGATATAGTTGCATGGCTGTTGGAAAGGCATTCTGGGAGGACCCGTACCGGACGGAACTTGCGACGGTGGTAGCCGGGGTGCGCGGGGGTGATATTACCCTTGAGCGGACGATCTTTTACGCCTTCTCGGGCGGTCAGGAGGGAGATACCGGCACGATCGCGGGCTTTCCGGTGCGTGAGGCGCGCAAGGAGGGCAGGGAGATCGTCTACACGATCGAAGGGCCTCACGAGCTGAAGGCCGGAGACGCGGTTACCGTTCGGATCGACTGGCCGCGGCGGTACTCCCTCATGCGGCTGCATTTCGCGGCGGAGATTGTACTGGAATTGATGTATCAGAAATATCCCGGTGTCCGGAAGGTCGGAGCCCATATATCGGAGCAGAAGGCGCGCCTGGACTTCGCCTGGGAGGGGAACATCTCCGAGACCTTTCCGGTGATTGAGGAGGGTTTCAGGGAGATTGTATCGGCCGACCACGCGATAACGAGCGCGTTCAGTGATCCGGAAGATGAGGTCCGCTACTGGGAGATCGAGGGATTTGCCAGGGTTTCCTGCGGGGGCACCCACCTGAAGAGGACGGGGGAGGTCGGCGCGGTCACGCTCCGCAGGAATAATATCGGGAAGGGAAAAGAGAGGGTAGAGATTACCCTGTCCGCCTGATATTCGTAAAGATACATAGAGATACGAGGCGTATGCGGCATTCCCGAAGAAAAGGGTTAAATCCGTCACGGGTGTGGCGCTGAGACCCGTAATTCTGCTATAACGCTCACCCGTATAATTCTATTAGAAGGTGAAATCATGGAAAAGCTGTTTTATCCTGAATCGATAGTTATCATAGGACTTTCTTCAAAGCCGAGCAATATTCCCCGGATTACGCTGGAGAATCTGCTGAGGTGGGGGTATCGGGGAAGGATCTTCGGGGTTAACCCCGCCGGTGAAGATGTCCACGTCGATGGGATACGGATGTACAAGGATATCGAGGATCTCCCCGAGGTGCCTGATCTTGCGTTCTGCCTGGTACCGGCAAAGTATGTCCCCGGTATGGTTGAGAAGTGTGGCAGGGTCGGGATCAAGAGGATGGCGATCCCCAGCGGCGGGTTCTCGGAATTCAACGAAGAGGGGAAGCGGCTTGCCGCCCTCACCCTTGAAAACGCCAGGAAGTATGGAGTGAGGTTCGTGGGGCCCAACGGGGTCACGGTCGCGAATACGGCAAACGGCCTCTGCCTCCCCTTTATACCGCTCCACAAGGCGCCGAAGGGGGAGATGTCCATCATCGCGCAGAGCGGCGGGGTCTCCCTGATGATGCTGAATTTTCTCCTGGACGAGAATGTGGGGCTGGCGAAGTTCGCCAGTATCGGCAACAAGCTCGATCTCGATGAGGTGGATTTTCTGGAATACTTCGGGGCCGACCGTGAGACGAAGATCATCTGCCTCTACCTGGAGAGCATAGAGCGGGGGAGGGCGTTTATCGAGGCGGCGCGGAAGATAGACAAACCGATTATCGTTTACAAGGCCAACACCACCAGCGTGGGGAAGAAGGCCGCCATGAGCCATACCGCCGCGGTGAGCAACGACGAGGACATTATCGACTCCGCGCTGGAGGGGGCGGGGGTGATACGCATTAGCAACTTCCTCGATTTTATCGCGGTCGCGAAGGCATTCCAGCTGCCGCCCATGAAGGGCAAACGAATCATGGTCATGAGCCCCGCCGGCGGGTTCTCCGTTATGACCGCGGACCTGTGTGAAAAAGCGGGATTCGAGTTCGCGGATATGGGGGAGGACTTCTACGATGGTCTGAAGAAGTTCAGCAATGCCGGAGTGATCAAGTTCTCAAATCCGCTTGATATGGGGGATATCTACGATCCGCAACTCTCGGCCCACGTGATCTACTCGGTCATGCATTCCCCGCAGGTCGACGGCGTCGTCTTTGTGAGCCAGCGGCCCCAGATGCCGCAGGGCGAGAATGTATTCCACAAGATGTTCCTGACCGACCTGTCCAAGGAGACGTGGGGCACGATCCTGTCCGCGGGCAAGCCCTTCGGGGTCTGCCTGTTCGGTCCGTCGCGGCAGATCCAGCAGACGAAAAAGTATGTCGAGTTTCCCGTCTTTGACAGCCCGGAGGAGATGGTAAACGCCTTTGCCATACAGATGAAATTCCATTGCCGCGAGGCTGCAGCCCCCCCCGCCAAAGATGTCCCCGCGGGGATCAATCTTGATGCCGCCCGAAAATGGATGCAGGGCAGGTCGGGGGATTTTGGCGAAGAGACGCTGGAGCTTCTCTGCCAGTTTGGTGTGCCGACCGCCGCGTCCCTGGTGGCCCGCGATGAAGACGAGGCCGTGGGGTATGCCGGTGGACTTGGCTATCCCGTGGTGATGAAGGTGATATCGAAGGATGCGCTCCACAAGTCCGACGCGGGGGGCGTGATCGTCGGTGTCGCGGACGCGGACGGGGTGAAGGAGAGCTTCGCCACGATCCGGGATAATCTTCTGCGCTTCAACAAGGATGCCCGCTTCGAAGGGGTGCGAGTTCAGCAGATGGCCGCACCGGGGTACGACATGTTCGTCGGGGGAAAACACGACGCCTCGTTCGGGCCGGTGGTATTCTTCGGCATGGGGGGGATCTACATAGAGCTGTTCCGGGATGTGGCAAATACCCTGTGCCCGGCGCACAGCGGAGAGATCAGAAAACGGCTTGAGCGGCTGAAGGCCTACTCCGTCCTGAAGGGGATGCGGGGGCAGGAGAGGGGAGATGTCGACGCGTTTGTAGACCTCGTCGTACGAGTATCCCACCTGCTGGCGGTCTTCCCGCAGATCAAGGAACTGGACATCAACCCGGTTCGGGTGTTCGGCGAGGGGAGGGGTGTCATGGCCCTGGACGCGCGCCTCCGTATCGAAAAATAGTCGCTGGCGCCATTTTTTCGCTGCATGCCGTGCGGCCATTATTCCTTGACACGGAGCCGTGCTTCTTATAATCCCGCTGTGGAATTGATTTTTGGAACTGTTTACTCGTTTGGCAAAAACCCTATTATACTATTGTAAGGAGGATTGAGAATGAGGCTGAAAGACAAGGTAGCAATTGTGACGGGATCCGGACGCGGCATCGGTGAGGGGATCGTTTTGCGTTTTGCCGAAGAAGGCGCGAAGATCGTCATCAATGACGTCAATGAGGCGGACGCGAGCGCCGCTGTGAAAAAGGTCAAGGCCGCGGGCGGCCAGGCAGTGGCCGTCGTCGGGAGTGTCGCTTCCCGCGAAGTGGTTCAGAACATGGTCGATACGGCAGTCAAGGAGTTCGGTACCCTCGACATCATGGTAAACAATGCCGGTATCACCCGTGACGCCATGCTGCACAAGATGACGGACGAGCAGTGGGACCAGGTAATCGCCGTCAACCAGACCGGCGTCTTCTACGGTATCCAGTGCGCGGGGCGCTATATGCGCGAGAAGGGATACGGGAAAATCATCAACATCTCCTCGACCAGCGCCTTGGGTAATCCGGGTCAGCTCAACTATGCCGCCACAAAGGCCGCTGTCATCGGGATGACCAAGACCGCCGCCAAGGAACTGGGCGGCAAGAATGTCAACGTCAACGCGATCGCCCCCGGCATGATCTGGACCGACATGATGAAGAACATGCCCCCGGCGGTTATCGAGCAGATGGACGCGATGCTCCCCATGATCGTTCCCATGAACCGCAAGGGATCGCCCCTGGATATCGCCAATCTGGCGCTATTCCTGGCCTCCGATGAGAGCTCATTCATCACCGGGCAGATTATCTTCTGCGAAGGCGGCATGAAGATGTAAGATTCACCGGGGGAAGATAGTGGTGACTATTTTCCCCCGCTTTTTTCCATCCTTCACCTGTATTTCCCCCCTGAAGTCGGTGTTGACTGTCCGCGCTGAAGGGTATAAAATCATTTTTAAAATGAACACATAAAAGGGCAGAAGATGCCAGTGCATCTTCCCGGAGCCGCTCACCAACCAACAGGAAGGAGGGTTTCTACCATGCCGATATTTATGATGTTTGGGAAGTATTCAAAAGAGGCCCTGCACAGTGCCTCCCCGGAGAGGACCATAGAGGCCATTGAGATTATCAAACGGAACGGCGGGAAGGTCGTATCTATGTATGCCGTGGCAGGGGAGGATGATCTCGTCTTTACACTGGACCTTCCCGATACGGAGAAGGCCCTGGCTGTCTCGGTGGCACTCGGTAAGCTAACGGGAATTTCCTTCAGGACATCACCGGTCGTCGATGTGGAGCGGTTCGACCGATTGCTGTCCGAGGTGAAGAACCTCTAAAAATAGTCGCTGTCACTATTTTAGGAGGCGATCAGGACGAGGGCGGCGAGGGCGACCACGACGCCGAACCACTGCCGCGGGGCCAGGCGCTCCTTGAGAATGAGCCAGGCCAGGAAAACGGTCCCGGCGGGGTAGAGTGAGGTAAGCGTCGTCGATATGTCGAGCCTTCCCAGGCTGGATGCCAGGGCGAAGAGGATGTTCCCCGCGGCGTCGAAGATCCCCGCCAGCAGGACAATGATGAGCAGCCCTGGGTTCCACGGCGCCGCTGCCTTCTTCCGGCGTGCCATGATGAACACGGAGAGCATCGTAATCGACACAAGCCTCGCCGTAACCAGCGGCCAGAAGATCGCGGTCTCGCTGACCTGGTCGATGAAGATAAAGAAAAACCCGAACCCCATCCCGGCGAGAACGGGAAGGCCCAGCGCGCGCGGGTGAATCGATGTGCCGCTCCCCTCGCCGGCAATGTACCAGATCGCGCAGAGCCCCAGCAGAAGTCCTATAATCTGCCCCCCCGGCGGCGCCCCTTCCATGAACATGCCTATTATGATCGGGAGAGTAGCCCCGACAACGGCGCTGACCGGCGCCACGATTCCCATGTGTCCCCGGGCGAGTCCGATGTACAGCGCCGTGAGTCCGAGTGTCCCGAAGAGGCCGGCTAGTCCGCCGAATGCAAGGTTGCTCCCGGAGGGTATTGTTTCATTCAGCGCCACGGCCAGCCCGGCCAGGAGGGCGAGGCCGAAGATCTGCGATATGAGGATGACACGGAAGACGCTGATCCGCTTGGTCGCGAATCCGCCTAAGAAGTCGCCGGTGCCGAAACTCGCCGCCGCGGCAAGGCCGCATATAAGTGCCAGTGCCTCCGATCCCATGTGTCCCTCGCATTCGCAGTAAAGCATACGCTCCTAGTGTCTTTTTGCTGTAATGTCAAGGGAATTGAGCCTATCCTTAGGTGAGGCCCTTCGGATGTGCCGCGGGCTGAATAGGAGATTCCGGCCTTGCTTTTCCCCTTTTCCATCGTTTATATAGGTGGGCACAGAGCGGAGCGGTTGTCTCCGGTGAATCAATAGATTGAACGTAAGGGATACCGGATAGATGGACAATCAAGTGGCGCCGGAGGGTACGGGAGACAGCGGGCAGAATGAGGGATTGGACCTTCGGCTGCACGTACTGCCGGTCGTTTTCCTGACGGTGGTCTTCTTCCTCAATTTCATATCCCGGGTCATCCTCTCACCCCTTATGCCCTCCATCGAGGCGGACCTGGGGCTCGGTCATGGAGCGGCGGGGTCATTTTTCCTTTTTATCACCGCCGGGTATTTTATTTCCATCGCCGGCTCCGGTTTTATCTCCTCG
>JAUSPK010000157.1 GCA_030655735.1 Syntrophales bacterium
TCTAACCCTCCAAGGTAGTGTAGGCAAATTAGTTCTAATAGGAGTAATTATACCTTCTATCAACAGTTTTCCATAAGTTTTTTAATGGTTATAAGGCAACGGATCTCGAGAATCTTAATGCCGTACAGGCCACGCGGACAACGTGGGAAAGGTATCTCCGAGAGAACCCTTCCTCAGATTATCAGTTTTGGCATCCCTTCTTCATCCGTGGGTTCTATCTCAACATACTGGGCAGACCCTCCTGTTCGCCACTCCACAACGGCTTTCAAACCATCTGGGGCGTGACTGTAGAGGGCGCATATGCCGGCGGCACGGCGCAGATCTTCCCCTCCACACCCGTAAGGGACCAGAACCGTGGGACCGGGGATGTCCCTCATGTTGATCACGATATCATGGTCCTCCGACAGTTCTGTGATGATAGCATTCTCCCTTTGTTTTCGCCCCACGATTATCTTTGTTTCATCATTCAGACGCAGATGTCTCCCAACCTTGAGGAGTTCCAGGTCCCTGATCTCCATATTCGTATCGTGTGCAAAGAGATCTCTCAGCCTCTTTGAAAATCCGGGGTCTGTCAGGAGGCATCCGCCGGCCGGGGTGGCATATCCGGTTATCCGGTACCTGTCGGCCATCTCCATCTGGCGTTTTCTCCCCCTCCCCTGTATGTCCAGCAGACGGGACCGGTCAACTTTTCCCTCCATCTCCGGCATGGTCTCCGGCAGAAGCCGGGCGCTCAACGGCCGGACAATGTATGGCTGATAACCCGATCGCTTCGCCACAACATGGAGGGATTGTTTCCCCTGAGACATGGGGCGCTGTCCAAGAACCTCCCCCGTCAGGATACAGTGGGCCCCTCGGGCCTCCATTATTTCCCCGGCCTTCTTGAGCATCAGTATGTGACAATCTATGCAGGGGTTCATGTTCCTGCCATACCCGTACCGCGGTGCCCTGAGCATAACGAGGTGTTCTTCCGTAATGTCCACCACGGTCAGAGGAAGGCCTATCGCACGGGACGCCTCCACGGCTTTGTTGGCACTAAAAAAAGGCGTCTCAAAGGCAACGCCCTCCAATTCAATCCCCTGTTCCTGTATAACCTTGACGGCGAGCACACTGTCAAGCCCGCCTGACATCAAAGTAATTCCTTTTATTTTCAATATCTTACCAGCGTAACTTTCCACTCCTTATGAAGAAGCTCCTGGATGTCTTTGTCAACATCGTAGTCTACCAGATACAGCTCCCGACCCCCCCCGAGACGAAGGGCTGGGAGGGATATGTCACCACGTTCTTTACCGGTAGAACGGGAAAGTAAAAACCCAAAGGCATTACGCGAAGAGGGGATATTCATTGCGCTCACGATATCCTCGATGATCTCTCCCTTGCTCCTCTCTTCCGATACGAGGACAACCCTGTCACCTCTATCCTGCAGAGACTTTAGGACCTGATCAGAAACCCTCCGTGAGACTATAATAACCCGCGTGCCCCCAACGTTCAGTAGCAGCTCTGTCTTCATGGACAGGGAAAGCCCATCTCCGCTCAGGGCCTTAATTTCAGCCCCCTTCACCGGAGAGTATCCGAGCATTCTAAGCAGTGAATCCGCAAGTACTACACCACTGCTGGAATCAAGGACCTGCACGGGGGAAGGCTGATATACCGTCTTGTCACCCGTTACCCCGAAGCCATTCATGATCTCGATGATCTCGAGACCGTTCCTATGGGCATAGGCCTTTACGGGAAGGGGAAGCAGGTCGGATATCCCTGTCACAAAATTAAATGCGTACCTGACCGGCCCTCTGGTCTCAGACTTTCTCGAAACGATCCAATCAATAAAAACACTAACTTTCGGAGTATCGCCAATTTTCGTCTGCCGATTGATCTTTTCAAGGGTATATAAGCCGGAAGCCCCCACTATCCTCTCCAGAAAGGAGGGGATCCCCTCCTTTCCCTTGACACCGACCACACGGTAGGTATTCCACGTTGACTCTATAATTCTTTTCAGATCTCCAGGTATCCGATTGGACAGATCAAGGAGAATCGTGTTGCCGTCAGGTATCTCTATAACAGGAACCTTTGAGCAATCAATCGTAACCTCTCCGGAAGGGGGCACAGGGATACAGTAACTCCCATCCGTTATCACCACGCCCTGCATCCTGCTTATGATATGGCTAATAACAGGGAGTATCTTACGCTCAGGTATGGCAACATTTCTGCTGACGGCCGGCGGTTGTGCCTCTCTGCTGATTGCAGAGGGGAAACGCAGGGTCTGCCCCGGATATATCCTATCTAAATTTTTAACCTCCGGATTGAGGTGCTTTACAAGCCGCAATACCCTATAAATCTGCCCATATGAGTTGCCAAATCCATGAATAATTTCCGAGACCTTATCGCCTTTCCTCACAACATATTCCAGCACATCACTTTCGTTCTTCTTACCGGAAAGCTCGCCCGACAACGGGCGCTCAGCGGAGGCCACACCTGAAGGCCTCTTCTGGGGGAGGAGTAACCTCTGCCCGGGATAGACTATGTTAATGTCTTTCAGTTCAGGGTTAAAACGCTTCACCAGCTCCAGGATTTGGCCAATGTCCTCCTCTGAAACATTGTAGTTTTTCCTGATTATTTCAAACAGGTGTTCATGCTTCTTGACAATGTAAGGGTCAGCATGATGCCTCGAAACGCCCACCCTCTTGAATGAAATGTAGGCGGTGTCCTCCTTGGAAAACGCAGCGGGCGGATCAATCAGGACTAGAGCTGCTATGACGACAAGAAGATAGCTTGGCAATTTCCATCTGCTCACTGCGTTCCTCCTCGGTTAGGATTAGCTTTTATATATACACGGTATCCGACATATAATATATGCATGGTGCCTAAAAGTCAAATAAAGGCTCCTACATATAATAACCTTCCCACAGACAGGAGGACCCCTGCTTACAGCAGGGGGAGAGGACTTCAGTCGCCTTACCCTCTCAAGTGACCAGGGCACAGACCATCTGAATACGTTTCTGAATGTTTCCCTCAGTATAGTGGGTGGCAATAGAGGGAAACAGTCCGAAACTGGCACCGAACTATTGTGGAATAAGAGACCGGAGATAAACACCTCAAGTATCTGACAAAAAAGAGGCGTAAACCTTGAAGAAGATAGGTAGTCTCTGGTAGAGTCCTGTTGCAACTGTAACTCAAATGATATATGGTGAAGCAGTACCGTTAATACGTTCCTTGGGACAGGGGGAAGAGCCGGCATGACTGACCAACAGTTTTTGAGAGACTTTCAGGAAAAGGTAGAAAAGAAGCTGAGAGAAAACGAGATATCTGTGATCCAGTACTGGCATGAGCGGCTGGGCAGGGTAGTGTCCATGAAACCTGACGGAATCGCCTCTCTCCAGCTAGAGATAAAAAAGATCTACGATATGATGGAAAACCGCATAAAGGCATTGAAAAAGGGTTGACATGAAGGGTATAGCAAATTTTCTATTCGAGACGGGTATGTTGCAAAAGACACCGAGGTCGGGGTTCCAATTCCTGGGATCTGGCTCAGAATCCGTAGCAGAGCACGTCCTACGGACGATCTTTATTGGCTATACCCTGTGTAAACTGGATCCGGAGGTGGATGAAGCAAGGGTCCTGAAGCTGTGTATGGTTCATGATCTCCCGGAGACACGGACCAGCGACATGAACTACGTGAACAAGAAATACGTGGAGGTTGATGAAGAGAAAGCGGTTGACGAACTTGCAAAAACCCTCTCCTTCGGAGAGGAGATACGAAGCACCATAAATGAATTCAACGAAAAAAAAACCAGAGAATCACTTATTGCACACGATGCCGACCAACTGGCGCTGATTCTACAGTTAAAGGAATATAGCGATCTGGGAAACAAATACAGCCAGGAATGGATAGACTTTGCCGTCAAAAGACTCTGCACTGATATCGCAAAGAAGCTGGCAGGGGTTATCACCGAGACAGATTCGTCAGAGTGGTGGTTCAAGGATAAGGGCGACTGGTGGGTACATGCAGATAACAACAAGTAGGGGTATCATCATATGAGCAATAAAAGGGTTACGTACCTCATTCTCCTGTTAATAATAGCCGGCGCTGTATTCCTTACCGGTTGCGCTGCAAGCCGTCAAGACAGAGAAAGGGCGGCCTCCCATGTTACGATAGGAACCGCTTATCTTGGATCCGGACAATTTTCCCCGGCCCTCAGGGAGTTTCTTATGGCGCAGCGTCTTTCGCCGGATGATCCGGAGATACACTACTATGCCGGCCTTTCGTATTACGGAAACGGCCTGAAGGAAGAGGCAAAGAGGCAATTCGAGGCGGCTGTGTCCAAAAAACCGGATTATTCGGAGGCACACAATTACCTGGGAACCATATATCTGGAAGAGGGTCTTTATGACAGGGCAATAGAATCATTCGACCGGGCCATTTCCAATATGCTCTATAAAACCCCTGCCATAACACTGAACAACGCCGGCTGGGCGTATCACAAGAAGGGGGACTACCAGACGGCTCTCACAAAATACGAGACAGCGCTCAGAAGAGAGCCCGATACCGTCATACGCCCACTCATTCAGAAAAACATGGGGATCGCATATCTTGCCGGGCATAACATCGACAAGGCCGTATATTACCTGAAAAAATCACTCGATAGCGCCCCCGGCATGACCGAATCGCACTACTGGTTGGGGATAAGCTATCTTGAAGGGGGAAACCGAGATAAAGCGATTCAGGAGCTGCGCCTCACCGCTGAAACCAACCCGGAATCGGTGTTCGGATTAAAGGCAAGGGAAAAACTGGACTCTCTCTCACCGTAACCGTGCGGCAGGGTACGGTCCCGATGAAAAATATATCGTGAACCTCCGCAGGCGAACCTGCCGCCTTCATGCCGCTACAATTATTTGAATATATTAATATTTTTGTAGTCACGGCGATTTTCAGTTTTCTTGTCTTGACAGGGCAGGAATTTTACCTTAGATTTGGCGCGCTTTTCAATAGGGGAATACAGGTATTATGGGCTCCAAGAAAAAGACAAAATCCAGACAGATAAAGGCGAAACAGAGAAAGAAGAATACCCGGACATTTTATCTCTCCCTCATCATTCTGGTTGGTGTGGGATTTCTTCTCTTCTTCTTTCTTTCACTGTTCGATTACATATATCCCCCCGCTGGCGGCACCGGGGGCCCGGGAGTAACGGGGGAAAAGCAGAAGGTGAGTCTCTATTTTTCCGATCTCAATGAACGATTCCTCATTCCGGAAGAGAGGTACATCACAAAGAGAAAATCCCCGGATGATACGGTCAGGACATTGGTAAATGCCCTGATTGAGGGGCCTCATACCGATCTGGTAGAGACGTTCCCGGCTGAAACAGTGCTCAGAGGGGTTACCGTAAAGAATAGCGTGGCCTATATAGATTTCGGCAGAAACCTGATTGACCTTCATCCCGGAGGAAGCGCCAGTGAAATGATGACCATATATTCACTGACCAATACCGTTACCATCAATGTGCCATCCGTAAAGAAGGTAAAGATACTGATAGATGGCAACGATGTGGAAACGATAAAAGGCCATATAGACACAAGCAGGCCCTTCTCGGTAAACAGGGACATAATCGTAGAAAACCACTCGTAAGGGCTCGACAACACCATGGCTGCCGGAAAACTTTCAAAAACAAGAAATATAGGGATCATCGCCCATATCGACGCGGGAAAGACCACCGTAACGGAGCGGATACTCTACTACACCGGCAAGACCCACAAGCTGGGCGAGGTGCATGACGGTGAAGCGGTCATGGACTGGATGGCACAGGAGCAGGAACGGGGGATAACCATTACCTCCGCCGTCACGACCTGCCTCTGGAAAGACCATGAGATACACATCATTGACACCCCCGGGCATGTAGACTTCACTATAGAGGTTGAGCGATCCCTCAGGGTGTTGGACGGGGTGCTGGCCGTATTCTGCGCCGTCGGGGGAGTAGAAACGCAATCTGAAACGGTATGGCACCAAGCGGACAAGTATCGCGTTCCCAAGATAGCATTCATCAACAAGATGGACCGGGTGGGTGCAGACTACTGGGGCACGATACGGATGATGAAAGAGAGATTCAACTCCATCCCCCTTCCGATCCAGATACCCTATATAAAAAATGAAACCTTTCAGGGGGTGATCGATCTTATCGGCCAGAAATTGATCACCTGGGATGAAGAAGCCCTCGGGCTGTTGTACGACACGTCCGATATTCCTTCAGATATGCTGTCCGAAACAGCAAAGTACCGGGAGAAGCTGGTCGAAACACTCGCGGAGATCGATGACGTCATCGCCGAAAAATATCTGGAGGGGGCCGAGATTACCGAAAATGAACTTATTCAATCGGTCAGGAATGTGACCCTCTCACTCAGAGTAGTACCGGTTATGTGCGGCACGGCCCTGCGTAACAAGGGGGTTCAACCGGTTCTCGATTCTGTCACTCATTTTCTCCCCTCTCCTGAAGATATGCCTCCCGTTGAAGGGATCAACCCCGTAACGAAAGAGGTTGAGAAACGCCGGAGTAGCGTCAAGGATCCGCTCGCAGCCATCGCATTCAAGGTCATACTGGATGAGGGAAGAAAGATGACCTATATGAGGATATACTCCGGAAAAATGAAGGTGGGGGAGGATGTCTACAATGCGAGCAAGGGGAAAAATGAGAAGGTCTCCCGGCTTCTCAAGATGCACTCCAACAAGCGGGAGCGTGTCAGCGAGGCCAGGGCCGGGGATATCATTGCGGTGATAGGTCTGAAGGATACCTCCACGGGTGATACCATATGCGATGAAGCCCACCCGATCATCCTTGAACGGATAGAGTTCTACGAGCCGGTCATCAGTCAGGCCATTGAGGCTAAGACACCCGGAGATCAGGAGCGATTATTACTCGCCCTTGAAAAACTGGCAAGCGAAGACCCCACCCTCAAGATCAAATATGACGACGAAACGGCACAGACCATTATCTCCGGAATGGGCGAGCTCCATCTTGAGATAGTCATCGACAGGCTCATACGGGAATTTCACACCAATGTGAACATTGGCAAACCCAAGGTTGTCTATCGGGAGACGATAGACAAAGAAACAGACGTGGAAGAGACCTTCGACCGGAAGCTTGGGGACAAGAAGCACTTCGGCCACGTTGCCCTGCACCTGGAACCCGGTGAGCGGGGAGGAGGCCTGGTGGTGATCGATGAAATCAGCAGTGACGTTATTCCCCCTGAGTTCCACGCCATTATGGAAGAAGGTATCCGGGATGCAGCCCTCAGTGGCGCGATAGCCGGCTACCCGGTCGTGGATGTGAAAGTGCGGATGATCGGCGGCTCTTTCAGGGAAGGGGAATCGACACAGCTGGGCTACAGGATAGCCGCTTCAACGGCCTTTTCAAACGGATGTTCACGTGCACAGCCCGTTCTCCTCGAACCCATCGTTGAGGTGGATATCATAACACCGGGCGAATTCATGGGCGAGGTCATCGGAAACATCAACGCGAGAAAAGGAGAGGTGGAACGGATAAACCATAAAGATCCCATCAGCGAGATCAAGGCCCGTGTCCCCCTGAAACAGATGTTCGGATATTCGACCGACCTGCGGTCGGTCACCCAGGGGAGGGGAACCTTCTCGATGCAGTTTCTGAAATATGATAAGGCATAACCATTCGCCGAGGCGATCCTATGAGCCCTGATTTCTTTTACTCTACCGAACGCATACTGGAATGCTTCTTCCGCATGGGCGCCCTGGTCGCGGCCCCCTTCAGCTTCGACGATACCCTTCAGAAGATCCTGGATGAAGCGGTCGAGACAATGGGTTTTCACCGGGGAGTCATATGCCTGCTGGACGAGGAAAAAGAAAATCTGGTCACCAAGGTCGTCAAGAACTACAACCCTGAGGAGGCAAAGAGGGCATTTTCACGAAAGCTGAGCCTAGCAAGACACGATTGTCTCGTAACAAGCGTCGCAAGGACCGGCAGCTACATCGTCCTCGAAGATTCTGAAACAGATCCCCGGATGACACCCACAGACCGCAAACTCAGCACCCTCTACAGTGGCGGTGGAGAGGGAGGCTTCTATTCGGCCTTCTGCGGACCCCTCAAGATACAGGATGATATCATCGGTATCATAGCGGTGTGGTACGAGAGAAAGACGATATTTCCACCGGAAGTGATCAGCACCCTCATGACCTTTGCAAATCATATCAGCGTCGTCATACATAACCTGCGGCTCTTTGAAGGCAATAGCCAGAAAATAAATAGGCTTTTGATATTGCAGGAAGCGGTATCCCAGCTGAATTCGAGTTATGACCTGGATAAGATACACAAAATCTTGATACACAACGCCATCAGAATAGGGGAAGCAGACAGGGCCCTTCTCTACTTCCTGGACATCGAAAAGGGGAGTTTTTTGATAAGCGACGGCAAGCAATTGTTTTCGGACGAAAACAACATATACTATCCTAAGATACCGCACAGTATCATCCAGAAGGCCCTGGATGAGGAAACGATGATAACTCAGGCCCCGAACCAGGAGGCGGCCACACACCCCATATTCGACGGCTACACCTCCGAGATAGCCATTCTCCTGAGTATAAAGAGCAAGTTCAAGGGCATCTTGTATCTTGGCAAAAAACAGGGGGGCTACTCACGAGACCAGAAAAGTCTCCTCGATATTCTTATCATCAACGCCGCCGTCTCATATGACAACGCAATCATGCACTCTCTACTTTCCCTGGAGGCAAAAACCCTGAAGACGGAAGTTGAGATGCTCAAGGAGAGGGAAAACAAGCTGTTGGGCTTTCACAATATCATAGGGAATTCCAGTAAGATGCTGGACATATTTCAGCTGATAAAGGATGTCGCCCGACACAATACCAGTGTCCTCATACAGGGAGAAAGCGGTACCGGGAAAGAATTGATAGCCCGCGCTGTTCACCGGCAGAGCATGAGAAAATCAAAACCCTTTGTGGAGGTAAATTGCGCGGCGATACCGGGAACTCTGCTGGAGAGTGAACTCTTCGGCTACGAGGCCGGGGCCTTCACCGATGCCAGGAAAAG
>JAUSPK010000120.1 GCA_030655735.1 Syntrophales bacterium
TGACCCATCATATGAGCGACGGATCCCTGCGATGTCACTACTGCAACTTCCGCGTCAAGGCGCCCCCGGTATGCCCCTCATGCGGCGGCTCCCGGGTACACAGCTACGGCATGGGAACCGAGAGGGTGGAGGAAGAGATAATAAGACTCTTCCCCGGCGCGCGGGTGGGGAGAATGGATAGCGATTCCACCTCGAGGAGGGGGGCATACGAAAGGATCCTCACATCCCTCGACAGGGGTGAGATAGATATCCTTGTGGGAACACAGATGATCACGAAGGGGCATGACTTTCCAGGCGTTACCCTGGTCGGGGTGGTGTCGGCGGATACCTCTCTGAATATCCCCGATTTCAGGGCCGCGGAAAAGACCTTTCAGGTACTGACACAGGTCTCAGGGAGGGGGGGCAGGGGTGATTCGCCGGGGAGGGTGATCGTCCAGACCGTTAACCCGGACAATGGCGCCATACGGCTGGCCCGGGATCATAACTATGTCAGTTTCTATCATGACGAAATTGCAATGCGGCAGGAGCTCGGCTATCCCCCCTTCAGCCGTATGGTAAACCTCATCATATCCTCAACGAACGAGGCTTTGGCGACCGGCTGTGCCAAAGAATTGAATACCGTTGCCAGAGATATTGCCCGGAGGGGAGGAGGAGCTGTCTCCATCCTGGGGCCCGCAGAGGCCCCCCTTTATAAGGTCAAGGGCAGATACCGGTGGCAGCTGCTTCTCAAGGGGGCGGACATAGCGGCGCTGCACTCCCTGGCCGAAAAGATCCTGGCACACAGCAAGGATCCCGGCCTGCGCATCAAGGTGGATGTGGACCCGGTAAACTTTATGTAGAACCGGCCGGCTACTTCCTGCCCCATTCCGCGTTGCGAAGATCCATGCGTCTTATCTTCCCGCTGACCGTCTTGGGCAGATCCGTAACAAACTCTATCTTCCGGGGGTATTTGTACGGGGCCGTGGCGTTCTTCACGTAATCTTGAAGTTCCCGGGCCAGCTCATCGCTCCCGGTGAATCTCGAGGCAAGGACGACAAAGGCCTTGACGACCTCGCCGCGTGTTGGATCCGGACTTGAGACGACCGCCGATTCCGCCACGGCGGGGTGTTCGATCAGGGCGCTTTCCACCTCGAAGGGACCGATACGGTACCCCGACGTCAGGATGACGTCATCGGCCCTCCCCACGAACCAGAAATACCCGTCTTCATCGATATAGGCCCGGTCGCCCGTGACGTACCAGTCACCCCTGTGTGACGCGGCAGTCTTTTCGGGATCTTTCCAGTAATCCTTGAAGAGGCCGAGGGGCCGCTCCGTATTGACCCGGACAGCGAGATCCCCTTCAACGTTGGGAGGAAGTATGTCCCCCTCCGCATCAATAACCTGGAGGTCAAAACCGGGGGTCCTCTTCCCCATGGAGCCGAAGCGCGGTTCAATGCACGCGAAGCTGGCGCAGAGACACACCGTCTCCGACTGGCCGTACCCGTCTCGAATGGTTACCCCTGTCGCCTTCTTCCAGGCGTCAATAATCTCGGCATTCAGCGGTTCTCCGGCGCCAACGCAGTGGCGCAATGTCGGAAACGTACAACTGCTGAGATCCTGGAGGACCAGCATCCGGTAGAGGGTAGGAGCGCCGCACATGGTCGTGATGGGGTATCGCTGGAGACACGAGAGGGTCGTTGCCGGATCGATGCGGTCCGCGGTGTGAACAAAGACGGCGGCCCCGCAATACCACGGGCCGAAATAGCTGCTCCATGCGGCCTTTGCCCACCCCGTGTCGCTGATGTTCCAGTGGAGATCATCCGGCGTAAGATCGAGCCAGTACCTCCCCGTTACCTGGTGCCCGAGGGGGTACGAGGTGTGCGTGTGGAGCGACATCTTCGGGTATCCGGTTGTCCCGGAGGTGAAATAGACGATGGCCCCTTCGTCACTTCTTGTATCTGCCGTTTCAAATGCTTCGGGGGCATCGAGCAGTGCTTCACTATACGTGATCCATCCCTCTCTCGGTTTTCCTACGATCAGCTTTGTTCTCAGAGTAGGGCATCGATCCAGCACCTGCTCCAGCTTCGGGGCGTTCGGTGTGTCCGTGATGAAACAGGTTGCCCCCGCCGCGTTAATCCGATACTCAAGATCTGTGGAGGTAAGCTGGGTGGTGCCGGGTGTCATGATAACCCCCATGCGGATGCAGGCGGTGAAGGTCTCCCACCATGCGGGGTTGCGGTTCAGTACGACTATCGCCACATCTCCTCGTTTGATGCCCTGGTGGGTCAGGACGTTGGCGAGCCTTCTGGACGCCCTGCTGAAATCGAGAAAGGTCCGTTTCGATTCGCTGCCGTCGCCTTCGACGCACCACATGGCCAATTTTTCCGGGTCTTCGGCCCACTTATCAACGATATCCCTCGCAAAGTTGAATCTCTCGGGCACCTCCCACGTGAACGCGGCATACTCCTTTTCATAATCGGTCATATTCCGTGCTGTACCCATATACCCCTCCCCAATATACTTTTCAGAACTATATCTTCAAATCAAATATAGTAACGAGAAATCCCTGTCAAGAAAAATCCCCTGATATGCCCCGATTGGGAAGACCGCCGTTCGATACAGAGATGTCGGGAAGAGAAACCTTTTTAAAGGCCTGCCAAGGTTTCAACAACCCCTATCCGATAATAACATCATCAAGCAGGCGCTTCGGCACGTGATGAACGCCCTTGTCATCTCTCCAGTAGTTTATATCACCGGAGGAACCGACATCCACGATAACCAGCTCTTCCTTCGGCTTGCCGAGGGCCACGACTAGCGATATCTCCAGGTGTTCGGGGATTGCAAGCTTCGCACGAAGTTTTTCACGCTGCACCGAGGCTATCATGCACCCCCCCAGCCCCTTTTCCGTCGCTCCGAGTAGGATGCTCTGGGCCGCTATTCCAATATCACACTTCAGCCAGGGATTGCTCAGCCCCGTATCCTCCAGCATGATGATATATGCCGAGGGCCGCTCTCCCTCGGAAGGTCCCGGCCAATCCTTCAGGGCGGCGGCCCAGGCAAGGGTTGAAAAGATATCGGCGTTCCTGCCGGGATCACAGGCCAATATGTATTTCAGCGGTTGCTGATTGCCCGCCGAAGCGCTCAGTCTGGCAAGGTCGACCAGTTCCCTCAAGATATCAAGGGTGATGGATGAATCCTGATGGAAACGACGGCAACTCCTGTTCTTTGCTACCAGATCTTTTATCATGGTTTCTTCCTTTCATTGCTGTTCTCCGGCTCCTGGCCGGGTAAAAACCAAGAAAATTTCTTATAATAATAAATCATAACAGAGCTAAGCTCAAGGGAGTTTCGTTATCCACTGTACGATCCACAACTCGTGCTGTTGCAGCGCGGCCTGCCGTTGGTTCAGAAAGGGGAGAGGGAGTGTTTTTTCCTTAAATATCATTTGACTAACCGCCGCTATCGTGGCAGAAAAAGACATCATGGATATCTTGGTGCGCATCTGCAAGGTCCTCTGGACCGGTTTCTGGGCCGGCCTTGCACTGCTTCTCGTATTTATCCCGATTGTGGTGGCAGCCTCGCTGAGCTCCACGGGAAACCTTGCCTTTACGATCTCAAAGGCGTGGGCGTGGGTCATGCTGAAGGTGACGGGGGTGCACCCCGAGATCAGGGGCAGGGAAAAGATCCTGCCGGGTCAATCATATGTCATCATATCGAACCACCAATCACATTTTGACATCATCGCCCTCGTCATACGTCTCGGCATCCAGTTTCGCTGGATCATCAAGAAGGAACTCCGTGCCATACCCCTCTTCGGGTTCGCCCTCTACAAATCAAAAAATATATTTATAG
>JAUSPK010000124.1 GCA_030655735.1 Syntrophales bacterium
TAACTCCTTACCTCAAAAATAATTGAGAAGCGCACGTCCGCCGCTCACCTCCTGTTCTCAAAATAGGACTCCCTGGAAGAACAGAAAAAAAGCGGACATATCATGTGCTACAAAACCGGACAATTCTATTTGTTCTTGACATGAAATAACCAAGATTATCTAGTGGAGGGCAAACTGTTTTTAAAATCTGAAGCCTTCATTTTCGGCCGGCGCGGTTCGTCTCTTCCGGCAGTGCCACCTTCGAATCTTCTCCGTTCAGAAGGACCTCCTCGCGCATTCGTTGGTCGTAACGTCTGCACCCGTTGCGTCCTCCTTCCTTTACACTGTACATGGCTATATCAGCGTTTTTCATCAGGATGTCGGTTTCGTCACCATCATCGGGATAGATGGCAAAGCCGATACTGGCGGTTGTGGAGAGCTCTCTCGTATCTACAATAAAAGGTCTCTTGAAGGCGCTCAGCATCTTCAGGCCGATCCTCTGTGCGTCTTTCGCCGTCTCTATCTCCGGCAGCAATATCAGAAATTCATCCCCCCCATCCTGGCGATGGAGTCGCTCTTGCGCAGAAACTCGGGGAGACGTCTTCCGATAATTTTCAACACCTCGTCCCCCACGGTATGCCCCCATGAATCATTGATTTCCTTGAAGTTGTCCAGATCAAGCAGCATGACGGCCAGCTTTTTGCCGCTTCGCTGTGCGCGGACCAGCTCAAGGGACAGACGATCGTTATACAGGGCCCGGTTGGGGAGTCCGGTGAGCGGATCATGGGTGGCCAGATGAGAGAGCCTTTCTTCCAGCCGCTTACTCTCGGTCACATCTATGGAGGTTATAATAGCCCCTTCGGGGAAGGGGGATATCTTTATATAGAGGAATTGGTCACCGTAATGCGCGTCGGGAAACTCTTTCGATACCCCCGATTCGATGCATTCCATAAGCTCTGCGTACATATCATTTTTGTGTTTTCCCGCATAATCCCTGTACATAACATCCCCGGGACGGGGGAGCCTGTTCCCCGATTTTACCTTTTCGTGATTATATCCGGTTATGACGGCCCTGTTGTCCACGATTATTGTCTCGATGGGGTTGTTTTCGAAGAGGGTTCGGTACCTCTCCTCGCTCTTGCGCAGGGTCTCCTCGGCGAGCTTGCGCTCGGTAACGTTCCTGGCGACTCCGCGGAACCCCATGGGTTCACCGGACGGATCTTTCATGAGGGATGCGGACAACTCAAAGGTCTTCCTGGTTCCATCCAGCCTGACGATCTCGTAGTCTATCAGATTTGCGGGCTTCCCGGTTCGATATGCCTTGTTGAATGCCTTGTATATCTTATTCGCCGTCTCGGGCTCGACGTATTGCAGGCTGCTGGTTCCCATCAGTTTGTTCCGCGGCAGGCCCATTATCATGCACAGGGCGTTATTGAAGAATGTGAAATTCCCGGCGAGATCGACCTCGAAATACGCCTCCTCGATGTTCTCCAGGATGGTGCGGTACTTTTCTTCGCTTACCCTTAGCGCCTCCTCCATCTGGTGGCGGTACAGGGCCATTTCTATGGTAACGCGAAGTTCCCTGTCTTCAAAGGGCTTGACGATAAAACCAAAGGGGTTTGTCGCCTTTATCTCTTCCATTGTGTCTTCGTTGATATTGGCGGAGACATACACTATCGGCGTGTTATGGCTGGCATGAATAAGCCTTGCGGCCTCTATGCCGTTTATGCCCGGCCCCAGTACGATATCCATCAATATCAGATCGGGACGCAGCTCCACCGCCTTTTTGACGGCTTCCTCCCCGGAGGGTGCAAAGGCGGCAACCTCATATCCCATGCCGTGCAGTCTGTGCTGGATATCTGTGGCGATAAGACGTTCATCTTCCACAACGAGAATCTGCTTTTTCATACGAACCCACCTCACGTACCGTATCAGCAATTATGAGACATATCATATCTCGTTGTATTATCAAGAATAATATCGACACCACGCCCCGCTTAAGTCCGTCGTTGTTGTGGCACTGCTGCGCCTGCTATCTGCGAGTGGGTGGGGGCTCCCGCCCCTCCCTGAAGCAACGGTCACTCATTTCTTGACAGGGGACTGTGTTGTGTTACAGAATAAAAAAACGGGGGCTTCATGAACGCTCGACGTGCGGAGGATTGGCCACCGCCATCTTTCATCTTTTACCTGACGTGAGTAGATATGAATCACAAATCTGTCATGATACCTGTAAACCGCATTGTGCCGATCCTGATCATAATCGGTTTATGTTTTTTGTGCGCCTGCGGGATCGACAAGCCGGAAGGCGATTCCGGTGCGAAGGAATCCCCTGCGGGCGCCGCCTATGGGGACATTATAGTTGAGGGTTCGATAGGGGATGCCTCCAACCTTATTTCCATACTCTCTTCGGACAGTACCTCTCACAGCATCGCATCCCTGATCTTCAATGGCCTTGTGAAGTATGACCGGGATATGAAGGTAGTGGGCGATCTGGCGGAGGCGTGGGATATCTCCGAAGACGGCCTGGAGATTATCTTCCACCTGAGAAAGGGGGTCAGATGGCACGACGGACAGCCCTTTACCGCCGAGGATGTCTTGTTTACCTACCGGCTTACCATAGATCCCAAAACCCCTACCGCATATGCGGGCGACTTCCTCAGGGTGGAGGATGCACGGGTTATCGATCCCTATACCTTCCGTGTTACCTACAAAGAGCCCTTCGCCCCCGCCCTCACGAGCTGGGGCGCCTCGGTGCTCCCCCGGCATCTGCTGGAAGGGAAGGATATTACCAAAACACCTCTCTCCCGTCACCCGATAGGCACGGGACCGTACATGTTCAAGGAGTGGAAGACCGGCCAGAAGATAGTGCTTGTCTCCAATCCGGACTATTTTGAGGGGAGACCCTATATCGGCGGATACATTATGCGGATCATCCCCGACATGGCCACCATGTTTCTGGAGCTTCGCGCGAAGGGAATAGACCGAATGGGGCTGACGCCACTCCAGTACACCAGGCAGACGGAAAATAACCTGTTCCGCAAAAATTTCAATAAATACCGGTATCTGTCGTTCTCCTACACATACCTCGGCTATAATCTGGAAAGTCCCCTTTTCCAAGACCGGCGGGTCAGACAGGCCATCAGTTATGCGATAAACAAGAAGGAGATAGTCGAAGGCGTCCTGCTCGGCCTGGGGGAGGAGACATCGGGGCCCTTCAAACCGGGAACATGGCCCTATAACCCCGATGTCAAAGAATACCCTTACGATCCGCAGAGGGCCAAAGAGCTCCTGACCCAGGCGGGGTGGCAAGATTCCGATGGCGACGGCCTGCTGGATCGTGGCGGCAGGCCCTTTGCCTTTGAGATCATAACGAACCAGGGGAATGAGGTCAGGGCAAAGTGCGCGGAGATCATACAGAGGAGGCTTGCCGATATCGGGATAACGGTGAAGATCAGGGTTATCGAATGGGCCGCCTTCATTAATGAATTTATCAACAAGAAGAGGTTCGATGCGACGATCCTGGGCTGGACCATTACCCTCGACCCCGACCTTTACGATGTATGGCATTCAAGCAAGACCGGACCCGGTGAACTGAATTTCATCTCTTTCAAAAACGAAGAGGTGGACGATCTGCTGGAAAAGGGGAGGGGTACCTTCGACCAGAAGGAGAGAAAGAGGTGTTATGACCGGATTCAGGAGATTCTTGCGGAGCAGCAGCCGTACACCTTCCTGTATGTGCCGGATGCTCTCCCCATCATCAGCAGCCGGGTTCGCGGAGTAGAGCCCGCTCCCATCGGCATCGGCCACAACTTCATCAGGTGGTATGTCCCGAAGAGTGAACAGCGATACGTTATGACACGTTAGCTGTCGCTAGCTGAAGGTAAAACCCTCGTCGGTAAGGAGCGACAGGCAGGCCTCAGCTACCTCCGTGTCGTAGAGGGTTCCCTTGTTATTTGAGATCTCCTCGATGGCCTTGTCCAGTCCCAACGCCGACCGGTACGGACGGTGGGACACCATCGCTTCAACCACGTCTGCCACGGCAATAATCCTTGCCGCGGTGGACATCACTCCCCCGTTGATACCGAGAGGGTATCCTGAGCCATCCAATCTTCCGTGGTGTTGAAGAACGATATCCGATATCGGCCAGGGGAATTGTATCTCTTTTAATATACTGCTGCCCACTGCCGGATGGGTCTTGACCAGGTCCATCTCGTTTGCGCTGAGTGGACCCGGTTTGCTCAGGATCTCTCCGGGGATCTGGACCTTGCCGACATCGTGTATCAGTGCCGCCATTCTCACTCCCGTCGCCTCATCCAGGGGGAGGCCCATCTTTTGAGAGATGGCACCGGCAAGCTCTGCTACCCGCCGTTGATGGCCGGCCGTATAGGGATCCCGTACCTCGACGGTGAATGCCAGTGTTTGTATGGTTCCTTCCAGCATGCGCTGTAAGTTTCCGTAGCTTTCTTTCAGTTCCCGTTCTCTATCCTTGTGCTCCGTGACGTCGCGTGCAACCCCCCGGAACCCTGTGGGACTGCCCGATGAATCCAACATCAGAGAGGCCGACATTTCATTGGTCCGAACCTCTCCATTTTTTTGTATTACTTCGTAATTATCAATCTTTGCCGGGTTTCCCGTGGCATGTATTTCTTTAAAGGCCTCGTAGAGCTGTTGTGCCGTCTCCGGGGTCGTGTACCTTCTGTTGTTCATCCCCATTAATTCCTTCTGTGAGTAACCGGTCATCCTGCACAGCGCGTCATTGAAGAATATAAAATTTCCGGCAAGGTCAAGCTCGAAATAGCTCTCCTCGATGCTTTCGAGTATGTTTCGATGCCGCTCCTCGTTTTTCAGCAGTGTTTCCCGGGTATGCCTCCTTTCACTGATGTTCCTGGTGATGGAGAAAAAGCCCGTACACCCTCCGTTTCCGTCCCTCAGAGGGCTGTTTTCGGTTTCTGTCCAGATGGTGGAGCCGTCCTTTCGGATCAGCTCCAGCTCTACGGGATGGTGCCGTTCAGATACGTTCAGGTTTGAATGTCCTTTGAGCCTTGTGCTCACCTCGGTGCGGAAGGTATCCTGGGAACCGGGGGCCACGAGACGCGAAAGACCGGGCCCTTCCGAATTGGTCAACAGTTCTTTCAGCTCTTTTTCGTTGTAGCCAAGGGTATCCTCCGCGGAAGGATTCGCATAGATGAGTGTCAGATCCATGTCCCACACGGTGATCATGTCCTTTGCCGTTTCGGAGATTATCCGGCAGAGATCATCTTGCTTTAATGTGTCATGTATTTTTTCTTTCACGTGTACCGTACCTCTCTTCAATGTGTACAGGGTTCAATACAGTATGACCCTACAGAACCACGACTAGTCAGCGCAGCAGTCATGGGTGGGTAAAGCCCCCTACGGCTCCGACTTCAGATTGTCCTGGAGATATTCTTTAAATACAGTATAATCCGCGGACAGATGTGCCGATTCGCCTCTTCTTTTGTCAATCCCTCTCATGCTGTCGGGTACCTCCGGGGTGATGCCGAGGAGTTTCACGATCTCGTCCGGAAATTTTGCCGGATGTGCCGTCTCCAGTGACACGCAGAGGGGAAAATCACCATAGCATTCGAGATAGGTTTCAAGCCCCCTCCATCCCACCGCACCGTGGGGCTCCAAGACTATACCATATCTTTCATATGTTTTTTTGATGCACCTTTTTGTCTCTCCGTCGGAGATGCTCACAGAGAAGATATTGTTTCGCATCGCATCGATATCGGGATACCTGTGGACCATTCCCGTCCTGTCTACGGTGCCGCCGTACAACTCGAAAAAACGGGCCAGATTACTGGGGTGCCCGACATTCATGGCGTTTGAGAGACATGCCAGTGATGGGGACACCTTTTCATATGTGCCCTTTTCGAGAAATTGTGGAAACTCGTCATTCTCGTTGGTCGGCATGACCAGTTTTTCTACCGGCAGACCCATGCGTCTCGCGTATTCGCAGCCCAGAGCGTTGCCGAAGTTTCCCGAGGGAACCGATACGACGATACCCTCACTACTCCGGCAGAGCTGGGCATAGGCGTAGAAGTAGTAGACCATCTGCGGAAGTATCCTGCCGAAGTTTATGGAATTTGCCGAGGTGAAGCACAGATACGCAAGCGAGGGATCGGAGAATGCCTCCTTCACCAGGTTCTGGCAGTCGTCGAACTTTCCGTTGATACAGATCGAACTAACGTTGCCGCCGATGGTGTCGAGCTGCTTTTTCTGCCGTTCGCTCACCTCTCCCTGCGGATAGAGGATAGTCACATCGATCCCCTCGATCCCCTTGAACGCCTCCCCGACCGCGCTCCCCGTATCCCCCGAGGTCGC
>JAUSPK010000125.1 GCA_030655735.1 Syntrophales bacterium
CAAAGATCAATGTCAATATCGGAACCTCCAGAGACCATATAGATATGGACCTGGAGTTGAAGAAGGCCAAGATAGCGGAGGCCGCAGGCTCTGATGCGATCATGGATTTGTCCACCGGTGGTGATGTGGGCATGATCAGAAGAGAAATCATAAAGGAAACGTCTCTTGTCGTCGGTACCGTGCCCATATACCAGGTTGCCACGAAGATGCTAAGCAGCCGGAAAGCCATAGTGGAGATGACCGAAGACGATATGTTCGATGCCATAGAAGAAAACGGAAAAGACGGCGTTGATTTTATTACCGTTCACTGCGGCGTAACGCGAAGAAGTGTCGGCTGTATACAAGAGGAGGGTCGTGTCCTGGGCATTGTCAGCAGGGGAGGGTCGATCCTTGAAAGATGGATGCGCTATAATGAAAAAGAAAACCCCCTCTATGAGCGTTTCGACAGGCTGTGTGAAATTGCCGCTCGGTACGATATGGTACTGAGCCTTGGTGATGGCCTGAGGCCGGGGTGCATTGCGGACGCAACAGACAGGGGGCAGGTTCAGGAACTTATCCTCCTGGGGGAACTGACCAAGAAAGCAAGAGATTGCGGCGTTCAGGTCATGATAGAAGGACCGGGGCATGTTCCCATTGGTGATATCGAAGCAAATATCAGGCTGGAAAAGAGCCTGTGCCACGGCGCGCCATTCTACGTTCTAGGCCCTCTTCCGACGGATATTGCCCCAGGTTATGACCATATAACGTCGGCTATCGGCGGGGCCATCGCCGGATCGGCCGGCGCGGATTTTCTGTGTTATGTGACACCTGCAGAGCATTTGAGACTTCCCACACTGGAAGATGTAAAAGAGGGGACCATAGCCTCCAGAATCGCCGCTCATATTGCCGATATCGCCAAAGGTGTTCCCGGTGCCCGCGAAAAAGACCTCCTTATGGCTCAGTACAGAAAAGACTTCGACTGGGACGGACAGGTGGGCATATCTCTTGACCCGGAGAAGGCCGGTGCATTTCTGGAGAGGAGTGAAAGCGCCGAAGAAGAAGGTTGCACCATGTGCGGAGAATTCTGTGCGATAAAGCTGGGAAAAAAAGAGGACATGTCCGGGTAATCGGCGGCCTTACGGGATAGGGACTATCATGCTTTCAGTTTCGGGGTTGACAAAGAGATTCGAGGACCTTTCCGTGATGGAGGGGTTCGATCTGACCCTCCGCAGGGGCGGCTTCACCACCCTGATCGGGCCCTCAGGCTGTGGCAAGAGCACGCTCTTCGATGTACTGACGGGCGTTTTCCCCCGAGACAGCGGCAGGATATCCTGGCTGGGGGAGGATATTCCCGATCTGATGGGGAAGGCGGCGTACATGCAGCAGAAGGACCTGTTGCTCCCGTGGCTCTCCCTGATCGACAACGCGATGCTCCCGGCGACGATCGCCGGTAACGATGCTGACATCTCGCGCCGGAAGGCCATCTCCCTGTTCAGACGCCTGGGACTCGATGATTTCGAGGGGTACACGCCCCGGAAGGTGTCCGGCGGGATGCGGCAGCGCTGCGCCCTGGTGCGGACCCTGATGTTCGAGCACGAACTGGTCCTCCTGGACGAACCCCTCTCCTCCATCGACGCCATCACCCGCAGGGGCCTTCAAGGCTTGCTCCTGCTCCTCCAGAGCGAATTCAACAAGACCATCCTGATGATCACGCACGACATCGAGGAGGCCCTCCTCCTGTCCGATGAACTGCTGGTTCTGACGCCCATGCCGATGCGGGTGAGGGAGCGGTTTGTCCTGGATATGCCGAAGGCCGGGAGGAGCACCAACCCCGAGCTGCTGAAGATTAAAGAACATGTCCTCGAGGAACTGGAGGGGGAGACACGTGGAGAAGTCTAACTGGATTTCGCTGGCGCTTGTCGCCGCCGTGATAGTGATATGGGAGCTTGCCTGCCGATGGCTTGAGATACCCGACTTCATACTTCCTCCCCCCAGCGAGGTCGCAAAAACGACGATACTGAAGGCGTCTCTCATCCTGCCTCACGCGGGGGTGACTGCCCTGGAGATAGTCGCGGGGATTTTTCTGTCCCTCTTGATTGCCGTGCCCCTCGCGACGGTTATGTTCGCCGTCCCCTCGATTGAGCGGGCCTTCTCTCCCTTCCTGGTCGCCTCTCAGGCGGTGCCGGTGTTCGCCCTGGCCCCTCTCCTGGTGATATGGCTGGGGTACGGTCTCGCGAGCAAGGTCCTGATGGCGGCGATCATTATCTTCTTCCCCATAACGGTAAGCCTCCTCGAGGGATACAAGAACTGTGACCGCGAGTATGCCGTCTTCTTCGATCTGATGGGGGCGGGATTCTGGAAGAAGCTGCGCCTCCTCTACTGGCCCTGGGCCCTCCCCTATTTTTTCTCCGGCCTGAAGGTGGGGGTCACCGTTGCCACGATCGGGGCGGTCATTGGCGAGTGGGTAGGCGCGCAGAAGGGGCTGGGCTATTTGATGATACAGGCCAACGCGAGGCTCCAGGTATCCCTGGTCTTCGCGGCTATCGTGTGGTTGTCCGCTATGGGACTTGCCCTG
>JAUSPK010000131.1 GCA_030655735.1 Syntrophales bacterium
GCACACAAAGGCGATGAACTTGCCGCAGCCAGGGCTTTGCAGGCATTAGCCAACGTGACTACGGACCCAGAGACTAGCAAGCTGGCGAAGACTGATGCTGATTACTTCTTCGCCAAGCATTAGTTCACTAAAGTCTATTAGTGTAGGCTTCCACAATAGACGAGTAAGAACAGAAGGTATATTTTTAGAATAGAGTGACAAGCTTGTTTTGCTTATCGGATTATATGAGTCTCTCGGGAGAGAGGTTTTTTGAAAATGGGGACCTTGCAGGCCCTCTCCATCCTGAAGGACGGGTACGGGGGAAAGTTCTACCCCGTCCATCCGACCGAAAAGGTGGTGCTCGGTCACCCGGCCTGAGCCTCGCCCCTGGATCTCCCCGAACCTCCGGACCTCGCCCTGCTGGTCGTCCCGACCGCCCAGGTCGTTCCGCTCCTCGAAGATTTCGCGAGGATCGGGACGAAACGGGCGGTCATCATCAGCGCCAGCTTCAAGAAGACCGGCGAGAAAGGGCGGGCGCTGGAGGAGCAGCTTCGGGGGATCTCCGCGACCTAAAGAGCGAGGATGCATAAGCTCGGAATAGTCCGGCCGGAGACAAAAGAACCAGATTAGGCTGTCCACCCCCCCTTCGAAGTATCCCTCAATATGTTGAGGTTCCACCAAATATCGAGGCCAAACGTATCATTTTATACTTTCTGCTGTTCTCTCCTATTAATCTAATCCCCTGTTATTAAAGGATGAATCCAAACTTCTGATTATCTTTCGGATATTGGCAGACCCTTTGCAGTTATGGGGGAGAACTATCCCAGATCATGAAGGGGATCAACCTGTCTTATGCCCAGTATTTTAAGAAGAAGTATAAATATACAGGCCACTTTTGGCAGGATAGGTTTAAAAGCATCATCATTTCCAAGGATGAATATCTGCTGGCCTGTGGTAGTTATGTGGAACTAAACCCTGTTCGGGCGGGCATGGTAAAAGACCCGAAGGATTACCCGTGGAGCAGCTATAAGGCTAATGCCTATGGGGGAGAAGACAATTTAATCGACAAACATATTATTTATGCCAAGCTTTCGACGGATGAAACAGTCAGGAAAGAGTACCGCGCATTTGTTCAGCAGATGCAGCGGAAGCATGAATCGATGCGTGGAGAGATGGATCGGCGAACGATATACGGAGGAAGTGAATTCATCCAGCGAGTCGGTAAGAGATACAAGATTGATGCCGTGATCAAAAAACGAGGGCGGCCGAAGAAAGAATTACCGGAAGAGCAAAATAAATAGAACCGTCCCCAATTACGCCGAACCGTCCCCAATTACGCCCAATTACGCCCACCCAATTACAATTACAACCAATTACATTATCGTGTCAACTGTCGGTATTTGATCCGGTGCGGCTGATCGGCAGCCTTTCCGAGCCTCTTTTTCCGGTCCGCCTCGTAATCGGAATAGTTGCCTTCAAACCACTCGACGGAGCTGTCTCCCTCAAAGGCGAGGATGTGTGTGGCAACGCGATCGAGAAACCAGCGATCGTGACTGATGATGACGGCGCATCCCCCGAACTGCTCCAATGCCTCTTCAAGGGCCCGCATCGTGTTCACATCCAGATCGTTTGTCGGCTCGTCAAGCAGGAGCACGTTGGCGCCCTCCTTGAGGATGCAGGCAAGATGAGCGCGATTGCGCTCGCCTCCGGAAATCATGTTCACCTTTTTCTGCTGGTCCGTCCCCGAGAAATTGAATCGCGAGACGTAGGCCCTCGAGTTCATTTCTCTTTCCCCCAGCTTGACCAGATCCATTCCCCCGGAAATCACCTCCCATACCGACTTGTTCGGGTCGAGCGTATCCCGTTCCTGATCGACGTACGCGAGCGAGACCGTTTCGCCGACGGTTATCGTCCCCGAGTCGGGGGTCTCCTTCCCGGTTATCATCTTAAAGAGCGTCGTTTTACCCGCGCCGTTCGGTCCGATAACGCCGACAATGCCCCCCGGAGGCAGCGCGAAGGTCATCCCTTCGAATAAAAGCCGGTTGCCGAATGCCTTGCTTACATTATCCGCTTCAATAACGATCTTTCCGAGACGGGGTCCCGGCGGAATGTAGATCTCCAGATCCTTCTCCTGCTTTTCATAGTCCTGGTTCATGAGTGATTCATAGGCACTGATACGGGCCTTCGACTTTGTCTGGCGACCCTTCGGCGACATGCTGATCCATTCCAACTCCCGCTGCAGGGTCTTTTGCCGCTCCGATTCCCGTTTTTCTTCCTGTTGCAGCCGCTGCTGTTTCTGTGAAAGCCAGGAAGAGTAGTTCCCCTTCCAGGGAATGCCCTCTCCCCGGTCAAGCTCCAGAATCCACCCGGCAACATTATCCAGAAAATACCGGTCGTGTGTGACGGCAATCACCGTCCCTTCATACTGCTGGAGATGATGTTCAAGCCAGGCCACCGTTTCGGCATCCAGATGATTCGTCGGTTCGTCCAGGAGCAGGATATCCGGTTTCTGCAGGAGCAGTCTGCACAGCGCCACCCGCCGCTTCTCACCACCGGAAATAATCCTGATGGGGGTATCTCCCGGAGGACAGCGCAGGGCATCCATGGCCATCTCCAGACGGGAATCGATATCCCAGAGGTCACCTTGATCGATCTTTTCCTGCAATGCACCCTGCCGCTCTATCAGATTATTCATTTCGTCGTCCGACATGGGCTCGGCAAACTTTTCACTGATTTCGTTGTATTCCCTCACGAGACCCACCGATTCCTTCATCCCTTCTTCGACGACGGCCTGCACCGTCTTGTCGGGATCGAGCACCGGTTCCTGTTCGAGAAACCCCAGCGTGTATCCCTGCGAGAGAACGGCCTGTCCGTTGTATTCCTGATCGACCCCGGCCATGACGCGAAGGAGAGAACTTTTTCCGGAGCCGTTCAATCCCAGGACGCCGATCTTGGCGCCGTAAAAATAGGAAAGGGATATATCCTTTAATACAGGCTTGTTCTGGTAGAACTTGCTGACCCTCATCATGCTATAAATAATCTTTTTCGTATCGACACTCATGGAATACCCCTCTTGATCTATAACGTCTGTCGGGCTGATATTGTCCCGACCGACTCTTTATCAGTTTGTCTCGTGGCCGACAATATATAAAGAAGCCCTGCGACAGAACGAACAACGTAAGCGGCCGTTAAAAAACCTTCAGGATTCTGTGGCATGAGATTCGGGGCTCACCGCGGTAACCGTACGGCCGCCATACGCAACCGTCTGGCCGTTTCTGATCTTGCATCGTTTTCGGTATTCGACGGTTCCGTCAACGCTGACCAGTCCTTTTTCGATCTCTGTTTTTGCCATCCCGCCCGTTCCGCACAGGCCCGATGCCTTTAACAGCTTGTTCAGCTCGATATAGTCACCCGAGAATTCGAATGTTTCCATGTTATTTTTCCTAAGACCCTTTCAGAGACTCGAAGAGATATTCGAGCCCGTTCATTTTAATCTCATACACCGTGCGAAGCATATCACCCAGTTCGTCCTGGGGAAAGCCTTTCTGGGAAAACCAGACGACATATGATTCGGGAAGATCCACAAGATACCGTCCGGCATATTTTCCATAGGGCATTTTTGCCTGAGCCAG
>JAUSPK010000132.1 GCA_030655735.1 Syntrophales bacterium
AAACCCGTGGCGACAAATCCGAGCGCGGCGATGCAAGACCCGATCGTCATAATCCACCTCGGCGCCATCCTGTCGAGCAGGCGTCCGCTGACCAGGCCGCCCAGCGCATACATCATAAGATTTATTGAAAATGCGAGGGAGATGGTCGACATGGGCCACTGTCGATCAACAAACATAGGACGTACAAAAACACCAAAACAATATCTGGAGCCATAACTGGCGCCCAGCACACAAAATGCCCCTACGACAACAAGCCAGCCCCAGTATATATCTTTCAGCCTGCCGCCTATCCTCATGGAGCAATCCCCGCTTTTTACAAGTCTGTCAAAGTGTGATATCTACATGCCGGTCCGATACGACCACATGGAGCCAGAAATACTATATGTCAGCATATACCCGAAAAGGCCACGCTATATCCAGAAAAACGGGGAACACATATCATCGTTCAGGAGCAGGACGCAAGCACACTCATCGGGAAAGCCGAAGGACCTTAGTCCCGCAGGCCGATCCCGCACTGGAGAAGGTGTTTGCCCGTATCGGGAACCCGGACCCCACACCCTTCAGGCCCGATCCCTTTCAGCTCGATGCCCTCAAGGCCATACAAAAAACCGACTGTCTCGTGACGGCGCCGACCGGGGCGGGGAAGACGTGGATCGCCGAAAAGGCCATTCAGTTGATACATGAAAAGGGCGGACGCTGCTGGTATGCCTCCCCGCTCAAGGCCCTGACCAACGCAAAGCGGACCGAGTTCGGAGACATCTTCGGACACGACAAGGTCGGTATCCTTACCGGAGACACAAAGGAGAATGCGGACGCCCCCATAATTGTGGGCACGACCGAGATCCTGAGAAACAAGCTCTATGAGGCCATGCACCGGGGCGAAGACCTCAATTGTGATCTCGTCATACTGGACGAGGCCCACTTCCTGGGTGATGAAGACCGGGGCGTGGTGTGGGAGGAAATCATGATCTACCTCCCCCTCAGGGTACATATGCTCTTGCTCTCCGCCACCATCGGAAACAACCTGGAGGTAGCGGGATGGCTGAGTTCACTGAGAAACAAGGAATGCGCTATTGTAGAAGATACCATCCGGCCCGTCCCTCTCTACCCCCTGTTCCTTGATCCTCCGGGGACAATAGCACCCCTCTTGAATGGGGAGAAACTCCATAAGACTCCCACCGCATGGCTTGCAAATAACAAAAACAGGCGCTCCTTCAGGGGGAAGCTCCCCCCCTTTGATGTGATCATAGAAGTCATGCGCGCATTCAACCTGCTTCCGGCAATCTTCTTCCTGAAATCGAGGGGGGAATGCGATGCCGCCGTAGAGTTCTGCAACCTATCTTCGGACCGTGGGAACAATGGGCCCTTCGAAGGGGATCTCGAAGAAATGCTCGACCGCCACCCCCATCTGAAAAACCATAAACAACTGCAGGCCCTCCGTCATGCACGGGTCGGAGCACACCACGGGGGACAGCTCCCGGCGTGGAAATCCGTTGTGGAGACCATGATGAAGAAGGAATATCTGGATGTGGTATTTGCCACATCCACAGTGGCCGCCGGGGTGAATTTTCCCGCGAGGAGCGTGGTGTTGTTCAACTCAGACCAGTTTAACGGCCACGAGTTCATGCCCCTGGACGCGACCGCCTTTCACCAGATGACCGGGAGGGCCGGGCGAAGAGGGCAGGACAACATAGGCTTCCTGCTGACCTTCCCCGGAAAATTCATGGATCTCGAGCATATCCGAAAGACCTTTTTCGCTAAACCGGAGCAGATAACCAGCCGACTGCGAAGTGATTTTTCTATGGTCCTCAATCTCCTCCTGTCCCATACACCCGAAGAGATCAGGGACGTCTTTGAGCGGTCGCTGGCGGATTATCAACACCGAAAGAAGCGGGGAAAGACATCCCTGTGGAAGGACTTCAACCGGCATCTGGATTTCCTGAAGGCGGAGGGCTTTGTGGACACACAAGACCGGCTTACTGAGGATGGCCTATGGGCATCGCAACTGAGGTTAGACCAGCCCCTCCTGATCGCGCAATGTCTTAGAGATAACGCCTTTCCCTACGACAGTGAGGCCCTCCTTGCCGCCGTTGTTGCGCCCTTCGCCTATGACAGGAGTTCCACTGTTACCATCGCCAGAAGCTCGCTGCCAAAACGACTGAAAAAGGCCTACGACCGGGTCTCCCGGGCCGCGGCACCCTTCTCAAAAAGGATGGCGGAGGCGGGGTTCGAGACAGCGCCCCTCCCGCTCTGGGTCGCGTCGGCAATCTACGGCTGGGCTTCAGGGGTGGAATGGGACCGGATAATCCAGCGGTCAAAGATAGCGGACGGCGATCTTGCCATGCTGATATCGAGAACAGCGGACAGCCTCCATCAGATAGCATCCCTCAAAGACTCGCACCCGAAGGCATCCGCCCTCGCCGCCACGGCACGGCGGGCTATCCTCAGGGAACCGGTCGTGTTCGACTGATAACCTCCTTCGATCTTCCCCCAGTGTACGCCTCAGGGGAGCATCGTCCCCCTCTCCCGATAGCGTGCATGCCAGGAGAATGCCTCATCGAGCAGGAGGGGGATGTGGCCGCCCGGCTTCTTCACCGCGCGGCGGTAGTAATCCCGCAGGGCATCCCTGTAGTCGGGGTGCGCACAGTTCTCGATAATCACCTCTGCACGTTCGCGGGGATCGAGACCCCGGAGGTCGGCCACCCCCTGTTCAGTTACGACCACGTGGACCTCATGCTCCGTATGGTCCACATGGGTTACGCACGGCACAATCCTCGAGATGGTGCCGCCCCGGGCCGTCGAGGGTGTCATGAAGATGGAGAGGAAGGCGTTCCTCGAAAAGTCGCCCGATCCCCCGATCCCGTTTATGACACAGTTCCCGAGCGTGTGGGTCGAGTTTACGTTCCCGTATATATCGACCTCGAGGGCCGTATTCATCGCCACGACGCCCAGTCGGTTTATCACTTCGGCGCTGTTGCTGATTTCTTGGGGTCGGAGAATGATCTTTTCACGATACGTTTCTATATTCCGGTAGAAGCGTGTGAGCCCCGCGGGGGAAGGCGTCAGTGACGTGGCCGAGGCGCAGGTCAGTTTTCCCGCATCGATGAGATCGAAGATCGCATCCTGAATGACCTCCGCCCACAACGAGATGCCGGTCCAATCGCTCGTGAGGATTCCTTCCATAACGGCATTGGCAATATCTCCCACGCCCGACTGGAGCGGCGGCAGGTCATCGTAGAACCTTCCCCGGACGCAGCGATTGACAAAATCGACGAGGTGGTGGGCAATCCCTTGCGATGTCTCGCTTATGGCCGCCAGGGGCCTCGTCTTGTCAAGCATATCGGACTGGCAGATGGCAATGATCTTACCGGGATCGCATGGGATGGAGGTGCGGCCAATCCGCTGTGACGGGTCTGTTATCGGAATGGGCCCGCGACGGGGGGGATTCTCCGGTGTATAGATATCGTGCATCCCCGCCAGTTCCATGGGCTGGGCCGTATTGACCTCCACGATGACCCCGTCAGCCTCGCTGATAAAGGTAGGCGAAGCACCCACCGAGGTGGTGGGGATAATGCCGCCGTCTTCCGTAATGGCCGTCGCTTCGATGATCGCGATATCGAGATGCCCCAGGAAACCGCACCGGACCTGTTCGGCCACCCTGCTCAGGTGGATGTCCTGATACATTACGGCCCCGTCATTGATCGCCCGGCTGATCACGTCCCCCGTTTGATAGGGATAGCGCCGTGCAATCGCCCCCACCGAAGCAAGCTCCTCATCGAGTTCTTCGCCAACCGAGGCACCGGTAATGAGGTTGATCCTTGCGGGGTCCCCCCCTCTGATCCGTTCCGCCAGGGCGAGGGGAACGACCTTAGGGTATCCGCATGAGGTAAACCCGCTGCAGGCCAGGGTCATCCCGTCCCTGATAAGCCGGGCAGCCTCCCGGGCTGTCATCACCTTTGACAGGAGATCCTTTCTCAAAACACGGTCTTCAGTACTCACGTTCGCCCTCCTGGAGATAATTCACCGGTTATTTTAGCCACTTTAGCGATATATCCGATTTTTCCCTTTCTCACAAACTCTTTCGCACTCTTTCCGGGACCTCAAACACATTCCGGGAGAATATGAAAATACAACATAAAATCGGCATGTTGTGATTATTGCAAAAACCCTGCTTTATTATCTTTTATCACGGCTGTCCGGTTAAAGTTGGACGACCATAACATAATATATTGACATTATACAGCAAATGAACCATTTTCACTTTTTTCGATTTCAATTTACATTGCTTTCCCCGGTATGTACCTTTCCCCCACTACTCTGGGGGAGGATTGCCAATGAATGCCGGGAAAGCCGTTTTTGCACAGATAATGGAGCATCTGCCGCGTTATGAGTTT
>JAUSPK010000135.1 GCA_030655735.1 Syntrophales bacterium
AGAGAAGAGCTCGCGCCTCAGCTCGAAGATAGACAATGGGACGTTTATGGGTTATGAAAATGGCAGGCTTACGGTAGGATTCCCGAATGACTATATCTTTCTGGATGATATCCGGAGCAAGGCTCAGATGGATCTCCTGACACGAATGGCAGGGGAGTTTTTCGGGAAGGGCACAACGATAGAGATCACGGTGCTGGAAGGGGAGACCCCCAAATCCGGCTCTGCAGGATCAAACAACACGGGCAGCATAAACGACATAAAAAACGAGGCGCTCAGGCATCCCCTTGTCCAAAAGGTCATGGATGTGTTTCAGGGCGCTGCGATAGTGGATGTCAGGGTAAATGGCTCAAGGAGGCAATAACAGTGGCACATGACATGGGAAAATTAATGAAGCAGGCCCAGCAGATGCAGGCGAAGATGATGCGCGTGCAGGAAGAGCTGGAGACCAAGACGGTAGAGGCAGCGTCCGGTGGAGGAATGGTGACCGCCGTCGTCAACGGGAAGCATGAACTGGTATCGCTGAAGATCGAGAAGGACGTGGTTGATCCGGCGGACATCGAGATGCTGCAGGACCTCGTCGTGGCGGCGGTGAATGAAGGGGTGCGCAAGGCACAGGAGATGGCCCAGGAAGAGATGTCAAAGCTCACCGGCGGTCTCAATATCCCCGGCCTGATGTAGTAAGGCAGTTGACGGTTGTCGGTTCACGGTTCGCGGTTTTTTTCAACCGGGAACCCCGACGAATCGGGATGAACCGTAAACAGTGACTGCTTTATTTTTCAAATGACAATAAATATCTGAATTTCTTCAGTGAAGGGTTTTTAAAATATGACAGGTTACGCGGCTCCGATCCGGCGTCTCATAAAAGAGTTGTCCCGGTTCCCCGGAATAGGCGAAAAGACGGCCACACGGCTGGCGATATTCATACTGTATACCTCCGAGGCAGACGCGGCGAGGCTTGCCGAAAGCATTATGGAGGTCAAGAGGAAGATCCGCTTCTGCTCCGTCTGCTTCAATCTTGCGGAAGATGACCTGTGCGAGGTATGCAACGATCCGGCGAGAAACGGAGACACGATCTGTGTGGTTGAGGATCCCGATTCCCTCGTCGCCATAGAGGAAAGCGGAAGCTTCAGGGGAACATACCATGTCCTGCACGGCGTACTCTCCCCCGCTGACGGGATCGGCCCGGAATCTCTGAGACTCCGGGAACTGGTAGAGAGAATCGCCGCAAACAACGTCAGGGAGGTTATCCTGGCTACCAATCCCACCGTCCAGGGAGAATCGACCGCCCTCCTCGTCACCAAGCTTCTGGAGGGGAAAGATGTCACTATCACCAGAATAGCCTTCGGTATCCCGATCGGGGGCGATCTGAAATACGTGGACAAGATGACCATGACGAGGGCCATCGAGTTCCGCCGGAGGATGTAAAACCACCTCATGAATACCATCAGAGAGATACCCTGTGAGAGGATCATCGATACGGTACGGGACCTCTTCATCAGGGCGAGCACCGATCTCGGGGACGATGTCCTCTCCGCCATACGAGGCGCAGCACAATCCGAAGACACACAGCTCGGGAAATACGCCCTTGAAAAGATCCTTGAGAACGCGAAGGTTGCGAAAGAGGATTCGCTGCCCCTCTGCCAGGATACCGGCCTCGCCGTCGTCTTCGTGGATCTGGGCCAGGATGTCCATGTAACGGAGGGGGATTTCAATGAGGCCGTCCAGGAGGGTGTCCGAAGGGCTTACCGGGACGGGTTTCTGAGAAAGTCCGTCTGCGATCCGATCACGAGGGAGAACACCGGGGACAACACCCCCGCGGTTATCCACACCCAGATCGTTCCGGGGGATACGATACGCATTATCGCCATGCCGAAGGGGGGCGGGAGCGAGAATATGAGCAGCTCCGTCATGCTGCTCCCGTCGGCGGGTCTGGAAGGCATAAAGGAACATATCGTCGATATGGTGAGAAAGGCCGGACCCAACCCCTGCCCACCGATACTGGTCGGCGTCGGGATCGGGGGATCGATTGAAAAATCGGCGCTCCTCGCGAAGAAGGCCCTCTCGCGCCGCGTGGGCGAACCGAACCGGTCGGACACCCGGCTGTCACAGCTTGAACGGGAAACGCTCACGGAAATAAACGATCTCGGTATTGGTCCCCAGGGATACGGCGGAAGGACCACCGCCCTCGGTGTGCATGTGGAGATGATGCCCTGCCACATAGCGAGTCTCCCCGTAACAGTCAACATACAGTGCCACGTGGCGCGCCACGTGGAAGCGATCATCTGAGATACCATGAAGAATCCTCAAAAAATCCATACACCCATCACCGCCAGGATTTGTGAAAAGCTAAGCGCTGGCGACAGGGTGCTCCTGAGCGGAAGCATCATCACCGGCAGGGATACGGCGCACAAGAGGCTTGCACAGCTGATAGCCGAAGGGAAGGATCTCCCCGTGAAACTGGACGGCGAGACGATCTTTTACGCGGCCCCCACCCCACCCCGCCCCGGGCGGGTCATAGGCTCCATCGGGCCGACGACAAGCTACCGGATGGACGAATATGCCCCCATCCTGATGGCGGCGGGAATCCGCGGGATGATAGGGAAGGGGAGTCGCTCCCCCGCGGTCAGGGACGCCATCGTGCGCTATAGGGCCGTCTAC
>JAUSPK010000150.1 GCA_030655735.1 Syntrophales bacterium
AAACGGGCAAGGGCGATATCCCTCGCCACCATGATGTCTTCCGCGATACCCGGAATTCCCGGGAGGCCCAACTGCGTGGATACAAACCCTTCATGCATCAGGCCGCCCGACGACAGGCTCCGTTCCTCACAGTGTGATATCACGGGCATATCGAAGGCCGAGGCGTACTCGAGGGCGTGTCTCATCAGTCCGCTGTCCGCAACCGGATTCCCATCATCGGAAAAGGCCACGGCCCCCGCGCTTTTGAGATCGCCGAATTCCGTGAGGCTCCCTCCTGCCTGTCCCTTGCTGATCGCCGCGACGGGGTATACCTGCGCCAGTGCGGTAAGGCGGGCCTCTTTCAATATGAATTCCGTCACGGAACGGGTGTCATTAACCGGATCGGTGTTCGCCATGCAGGCGATGGAGGTAAAACCCCCGGCCACCGCGGCTTCGCTCCCCGTCCTCACCGTCTCCTTGTACTCAAAGCCCGGTTCGCGCAGGTGGGTGTGCATATCGATCAGGCCGGGCGCGATGACCGTGCCTTTCAGGTCAATGATCCGTAGATCGTCTCTGGCATCCGCCTTCGAAGGGGAGATGCCCTTTTCAATTCTTGATACCTTCCCGTCTTCTATCAGGATATCCGTGACCATATCCATGCCCTGCGAGGGGTCTATAACCCTCCCGCCTTTGAGTAACAGCTTCATTTCACTCCTCCTGACAAGAGATAGAGAAGGGCCATCCTCACGGCAACGCCGTTGGTAACCTGTTCGAGGATGACGGAAGAGGGGCCGTCGGCTATCTCAGAGGTGATTTCGACCCCCCTGTTTATCGGTCCCGGATGCATGACGATCACGTCGTTCTTTGCCAGCCGGATGTTGTCCCGGTTCAGAGAAAAATACTGTGCGTATTCGCGGAGAGAGGGGAAGAGGTTCTTCTCCTGTCTCTCAAGCTGCATGCGGAGCATCATGACAACATCCGCATCCTGCAGGGCATCTTTCATGGTATAACAGACCTCGACTCCCATCCGCTCTATCTCCCTCGGGATCATCATTGCCGGGCCGCATATCACCACCTTCGCGCCCATCTTTGTGAGGCCGTAGATATTGGAACGCGCCACCCTGCTGTGAGCTATATCGCCGACAATGGCGATCTTGAGGCCTTCTATCGAACCCTTCTTCTCCCGGATGGTGAGCATGTCGAGGAGGGCCTGGGTGGGGTGTTCGTGTGCCCCGTCTCCCGCGTTGATGATGGATTGTTTCAGCAGACCGGCGAGGATGTGTGCCGCACCGGCGGCGCTGTGACGGATTACTATAATATCCGGATTCATGGCCTCCAGGTTGCGCGCGGTGTCCATGAGTGTCTCACCCTTCAGCACGCTGCTCGTGGACGCCGAGATATTGATCGTGTCCGCGCTGAGTCTCTTTGCCGCGATCTCAAAGGAGGTTCTCGTCCTGGTGCTTGCCTCGAAGAAGAGGGTAATAACCGTTTTCCCTCTGAGAGTGGGGACCTTTTTGATAGTCCTGGTCGATATCTCCTTGAAGGAGGCAGCTGTGTTGAGTATCAAGTCGATCTCTTCGGGTGAAAGATCCCGTATCTCCAGCATGTCTTTTTTTGATAGATTCATGGTACCTTCCAGCCTCCGGTCGGACAGGGAGACACCCGTCTGCCGCCCCTGTGGATGCGAGCCTCCCTTTGTGCCCGTGGGCACACTCTTTTAACCCTCTTCAATGACGACCTCATCCTCACTCCCATTGTCCGTGAGATTAACGCTGATATTTTCCCACAGCGATGAGGGAAGGGTTTCCCCTATGAAATCGGCCCTGATCGGTAATTCCCTGTGTCCCCTGTCGATAAGGACGGCGAGCTGTATCAGCTCGGGTCTTCCAAAGTCCATAAGCGCGTCCATGGCGGCCCGTATCGTCCTCCCGGTAAAGAGGACATCGTCTACCAGGATGACCCTCTTGTGATCAAGGGGGAAGGGGATATATGTCCCTTCAAGTGCCGGCCTTTTGCCTGTCGTCAGGGCGTCATCCCGGTAGAGCGTTATGTCGAGTGTTCCCGACATTATCTCGGCCCCTTCAATGGCGGACAACTTTTCACAGAGCCTCTCCGCCAGGGATACCCCGCCCCTTCGTATCCCGATGACAATGAGGTTGTCCGTACCCTTGTTTCGTTCCAGTATTTCGTGGGCTATTCTCGTAAGGGAGCGTTCAATGCCCTCCGCATTCATAACCACCTTTTTCTTTTTCATGTCTGTTATTCCTTAACCTGTCATGCAGATAAAACGGCCCTGGTCACTTCCAAAGCTATGATCCAGAGGAGGTTTGCTCAAAAAAAAGGCCTTCCCATTAAAATGAGAAGGCCTTTTGGAACTCTCTTTCGTTAAAACATCCAAAAGCATCGGAAACCCTTTTTGTTACAATTTATATGTCCGCTCAGCTCCGGTATGTCTACCAGTGTTTGTGTTTTATGTCAAGTGGTTTTAGTGGAGAATGCGGCCCATCCTGCTCCATCTGACATCTTTACTGCCCTTATCCCAGGACCAGTATATGATAAAGGCCTTGCCCAGGACGTCTTTCAGGTCTACAAATCCCCAGAACCTGCTGTCGTAGCTCTGATCCCTGTTGTCTCCCATAACGAATATATGGCCGGCCGGGACCGTGACGGGTCCGAAATTGTCGCGCGGCTGTATTGACGCCGGAAAGAACAGCCTGTCGGTATACACGCCGTGGCCGTCATCATAGGGAGACCCATTCAGATATATATTTTTATTTTTTATCTCGATCGTGTCGCCAGCTACCCCCACCACTCTCTTTATAAAATCCTTTGACCGGTCTACCGGATATATGAAGACAACGATGTCTTCCCTCTTCGGGTCATCGATGGATAGCAGCGTTTTCCGCATGAAGGGGATTTTTATCCCGTAGGTGAATTTATTGACGAGCAGGTGGTCTCCTATCTGGAGAGTAGGTTTCATTGAGCCGGAGGGTATTTTGAATGCCTGAACGACGAAGGTCCTTATAAAGAGAGCTATAAGTATTGCTATGATGATCGCTTCAGCGTATTCTCTGGTTACGCTCTTTCTGCTTTTCCCCATAATAGTCTCTGCTCCAGATCTGGTTTTTGAAAGGCCCGGTTTCTACAGGATGTTCAGAAAAAATAGATCGACGACATCGTTATCGCAATCATCACAACTGCCAAAGACCCCTTGACCAGTACCCCGGCGATCCTCCCTATCAGGGCGCCGTATCCCGCCCTAAGGGCTGGTTTTAGCTTTCGTTGTTCAAGATATTCTCCCAGGAAGGCCCCGGCAAAGCCACCGAGAAAGGCGCCGATTACGGCCCCCAACCCCAACAGAATCGGAATCATCACGATGGCCCCTATGATCCCCCCGAGGATAGACAATACCACCCCTGTCTTGGATGAACCGTACTTCCTGGCGCCGGCGACCCCCATGAAAAAATCCAAAGCCTCCGCCAGGAGTGAAATAAAGACAAGCACGATAATGATCTTGAAACCAATCTTCTCGAATCCGGTTATCAGGGAGTAGACGACAACATCCCCCAAGATCAGAAATGTTCCCGGGAAACCGAATATAATGGAAAAAATTCCGATAAACAATATGATAACAAATATCGTAAACCCGGTTGCTTCAAGGAGAGGCAAATTATTGTTTCCTCTTTTCCTTTGAAGGACTTATCGTTTCCCAGACCAGAACCGTAGGACTGGCCACAAATATGGAGGAATAGGTCCCGACGACTATTCCTACAAGGAGGGCGAAGGCAAAGTCATGGATAACCGCCCCGCCCAGGAAAAACAGGGCAAGCACAACAAGCAGTGTTGTCCCCGATGTCAGGACCGTCCTGCTCAGCGTCTGATTTACGCTCGAGTTGATGACCTCTTTCAGGGGCTGATTCCGTGCCCCTTTGATGTTTTCCCGCATCCTGTCATATACGACGATGGTGTCATTGAGGGAATAGCCTATGATCGTCAGCAAGGCCGCAATGATGGGGAGGGTAAACTCCTTGCCCAGGATGGAAAATACCCCGACGGTGATGACGACGTCGTGGATGAGGGCCACGATTGCCCCGACGGCATAGCGCAGCTCAAATCTCCAGGTAACATAGAGCAGTATCCCTATCACCGCGTAGAGCATCGCTAACAGACCTTTTTGTCTCAGGTCACTGCCAACCTTTGGTCCCACAACCTCAATCCTCCGTATCTCGAAATCTTCCCTGCCGTACGATGTGCTGAGTGCCTCCGTGATTCTG
>JAUSPK010000170.1 GCA_030655735.1 Syntrophales bacterium
CAACGAAGAGTTCTCCCCTGTCCTCCATGGCAAGGCTCGCGTAGGGGGTGACCCTGCCGCCCCGGTCGGCAACCAGCGCCCCGTTCGCCCGCTGAGGGATCGGGCCGAACCACGGTTCGTACCCCTCAAAGATCGTATTCATGACACCCGCCCCCTTGGTGTCCGTCAGAAAGTGGTTTCGAAAGCCGATCAGCCCGCGCGACGGTATGATAAACTCGAGCTTGGTCCGGCCGCTCCCCTTGTTGTTCAGGTTCGTCATACGCCCCTTCCGCTTGGAGAGCACCTCCGTGATGGTGCCGATGAACTCTTCCGGGATATCGATCAGGAGGCGCTCGGTCGGTTCAAGGACCTGGCCTCCCTCTTCCCTGGTGATCACCTGCGGTTTGGATACCATGAATTCGTACCCTTCCCTGCGCATGGTCTCTATCAGGACGGCCATCTGCAGTTCGCCGCGGCCGCAAACCTCGAACATATCCTTGCGTTCGAGAAGTTTGATCTTCAGGGCGACGTTGTGCAGGGTTTCCTTCTCCAGGCGGTCCTTCAGGTGGCGGGATGTCAGGTACTTGCCGTCCTTGCCGGCCGTGGGGCTGTTGTTGACGTAGAACACCATCGAGACGGTCGGTGCGTCGATATATATGCGGGGGAGCGGAACCGGATCTTCCAGGGACGATATTGTGTCGCCGATGGTCAGTTGATCGACGCCGGCAATGGCGATGATGTCCCCCGCCTCCACGCGGTCGACCTGCAGTTTTTTCAGTCCGTCGAAGGTATAGAGGGCGGAGAATTTTACCCCCGGTGTGATTTTATTCTCACCACACAGGGAATAGCTCCTGTTCATCTCCAGAATGCCGTTCGCCAGCCGCCCGATGGCGACCTGTCCGACGTAGGGATCATAGTCGAGATTGGTGACCAGAAACTGGGGAACCGCGGCGTCATCAGCCGTGGGCGCGGGGACATGAGAAACAATCGTATCGAACAGGGGCCGAAGATCGGTGGAATCGTCGGCCTGCTTCACGTGTGCAACCCCCGTCTTGGCATTGGTGTAGAGTATCGGAAAATCTATCTGCTCCTCTGTCGCGTCAAGATCGATAAAGAGGTCGTACACCTCGTTAATAACCTCTTCCACCCGTGAGTCGCCGCGATCGATCTTGTTGATGACCACGATCATGGGCAGGTGTTTGGCAAGCGCCTTCTTGACGACGAACCGGGTCTGCGGCAGCGGGCCTTCGCTGGCATCAACGAGCAGGAGCGCCCCGTCGACCAGGTTGAGACCGCGCTCCACCTCACCGCCGAAATCGGCGTGACCGGGGGTATCGACGATATTGATCTTGATATCACCATACCAGATGGCGGTGTTCTTTGAGAGGATCGTGATCCCGCGCTCCCGTTCGAGGTCCATCGAATCCATCACACGTTCCGTTATCTGCTGATTCTCCCTATAGATACCGCTCTGCTGGAGCATCCCGTCGACAAGGGTCGTCTTCCCGTGGTCGACGTGGGCAATGATTGCTATATTTCTGAAGTTGTGTTTCTGCATGTCTGTGGTTCACGTCTCCGTTCAAAAAAGAAAAAGCCCGGTTTGAAGAAACCGGGTCTTAGGGGTCGTGATTCTAGCAGAAAGGAAGGGGGAGGGCAACTCGTTTTCGCATGCGGGGAAACACACCCGCACGGTGTCCTATGGCTTGACATTGAACGGGCAGAATCAATCAAAAAAAAATTGACTTTGAATTTCTGAAAGGGTAAGTTAACGAGGCTGTGCGTACTATGGGGGGCGACATTACAGCTCGTCCGTTTAGTTCTTGTTAATTCTTGACCCATCTTAATTTTTGACCCATCAAAAAAGGAGGTAAGGAATGACAACATTAATCATCGTTATTGGTTTTCTACTCTACCTGATACTCTATTTTACCTACGGCAAAAAGTTGGAAAGTGATGTGGTGATGGCCTCGGATGACAACGAGGCCCCATCAAAGCGTATCTATGACGGGGTCGACTACATCCCGGCACGGAAGGAGGTCCTCTTCGGACATCATTTCGCCTCGATCGCAGGCGCCGCTCCGATCATCGGTCCCGCGCTGGCGATATGCTGGGGGTGGGTCCCGGGTTTGCTCTGGGTCTGGTTCGGCAACATATTCATCGGGGCCGTCCATGACTACCTGGCCCTGATGGCATCGGTCCGTTATGACGGGAAATCGATCCAGTTCGTCGCAACCGACCTGATAGGAAAGAGAACGGGAACGGCCTTCTACTGGATCGTCTTTTTCCTCCTCATCCTGGTCGTGGCCGCCTTCTCCGCCATCGTCGGCGGGATGTTCGTCAGGACCCCGGAGATCGCCTCGGCATATCTCTGGAAGATCCTGGCTGCCCTGATCCTGGGCGTCCTGATGTATCGCGCCAAGATGAATTTCTACGTCGCGACCATCATCGGCATTCTCATGCTGTGCGCCGCCATCTGGCTGGGAACGTTGAAGGGGGTCCCGCTGAGCTACACCGGCTGGATGTGGGTATTCTTCTTCTACATCGTTATTGCCGCCGCCATCCCCGTCAACGTCCTGCTGCAGCCGAGGGATTACCTGAACTCGTGGCTGCTCTACGCGGGGCTGCTGATCGGCTTTCTCGCCGCCATCTTTGCCTTCAGGGGATTTGAGGTTCCCGCTTTTTCATCCTTCGCTCCGGTCCTCATGGGAGGCAAACCGACGCCGTTCTGGCCGGCGATTCCTCTTATCATCGCCTGCGGTTCGCTGTCCGGTTTCCACTCCCTGGTCGCTTCGGGTACCACCTCCAAGCAGCTCACCAAAGAGAGTGACGCCCTCTTCATCGGGTATGGCGCGATGTTTACCGAGGGATTCCTTTCCACCATCGTCATCGTCTCCATCGCCGGTTTCGGATATACGGCGCTTCAGAACGCGGGTGTGACGACCGAGACATTGAATTTTGGGAACTGGGGAGCCGCTTTCACAAAGGCATCCGGCGGGGCGAAACTTGCCGCAGCGAACCTCTTTGTACAGTCCTACGCCGACATGGTCAATGCGACATGGCTGGGGTTTATCCCGACCAAGATCGTAAAGGTTATTGCCGGCATGTGGGTCGCATCCTTCGCCATGACCACTCTGGACACCACCAACCGTCTGGCGCGCTACTGCGTCTCCGAGATGGCCCTGCCTCTGAAGGACAAGGCCGCAGGGTTCTACAGCTTCCTGACAAACCGCTGGATCGCCTCCGTCATTCCGGCGGCAATCGGGGTCTGGCTGGCGGCAAGCGGCAACTGGCTGATCATCTGGGGTTCCTTCGGAGCGGCAAACCAGTTGATCGCGGCCATCGCTCTCATGACCGGGGCTGCCTTCGCGGCCAAGAAGCTGAAATCAAGTTTCTCCAGTGCGGCCGTCATCCCGGCCTGGATCCTCTGGATCACCGTAACCTGCGGGATAATATGGTTCATCGTGGTCGTTCAGCCGGGCGCCATCGCGGCGAAACCGGTCCCCGGATGGACCGTCATGATCCTGCTGTGTGTGATGTTGCTCCTGAACTTCCTGTTTATCTGGGACTTCATCAAATCCAAGGCATACAAGGTTGATTAATATCTTCTCACAACTCTAACCTGTTACCGGTGCACGGTTTTTAAACCGTGCACCGGTTTAACCAAGCACAATCTGTGAAGCATTCTCATGGGCCTACTCCCCGAATTTTTCAAACGCATCCTTTCAGATTTTGACACAACTCATCGGGAAAGTGCCGCCGCCCTCACAGGGTTTGAGGTAAAGGAACTGGAGAATATCTTTGCATTGCTACTCCTGGGGTCTTTCATAGGGCTCCCCTCCCCCCCCTCTTTTCTGGCGGTTGAACTCCTCCCCTTCATGGAACGGGAGATGAAGGTCCTGAACCACCGGGCAAAAGACGCCGGGGATATGCTGGCGGAGATGGTTTGCACCATAGGTATCGGCTGAATGAAAATAATATTTTTTACGGGAAAGGGCGGCGTCGGAAAATCCA
>JAUSPK010000181.1 GCA_030655735.1 Syntrophales bacterium
AGACGCTGCTCAAGGGGATAGAACTGGTTGACGGGAAGATAACGGACGAGAAGAAGACTTTCGGGATCACTGTCCTGTATCGGGGTGAGGTTGTGGCATACATTCCGATAGAGGTACAGATCATGCCCCAGGACTGGTTGCGGTTCGCGAAGGGGTCCACAACAGAGAAATCCCAGATCGAGTATCTCGAGCGTGCCGTTCAGATGCAACCGGATGATATAAACGCGCGCAAGATGCTGGCGAGGTTGTATGTTAAATCAGGGATGTACAAGAAAGCGATCCCTGAATATAGGATGATCTTGAAGCAAAAACCGGATGATCTCGCCTCCCTCATCGAACTTTCGAAGATATATCTGATCACAAAGCAGCACAAGAAGGCCATATCCACTCATCGGAAGATTATCAAGATCGACCCCAAGGACGATGTCGCCTACGCGAATATCGCCTATTCCTACGCAGAACTGGGGAACTGGAAGAGGGCGACTGCCAACGGTGAGGCTTCTCTCAGGCTGAACCCAGACAGTACCACCGTCCGCTATAACCTGGCTGAGGCATATGAGAAGACGGGGAGGTACAAGGATGCAATCGAGCAGTATGAAAAGGTCCTGAAAAAGATGCCGGGCGATGTGAATGTTATGATCGCCCTCTCCGATGCCTATCTCAGGGAGGGAAATAATGATGACGCCATCGCCATGTATCAAAAGGTGATAAAAAAACAGCCCAATAATGCCTCCGCGTACGCCAATATAGGACTTGCATATGGCAACAAGGGATCCCTGCAAAAGGAGATAGCAAATTACCAGAAGGCAATCTCCCTCAGTCCCAAGGACCCTGTCATATATTTCAACCTTGCCGCGACGTACGAGAAGAGGAAACTGTACGATAAGGCGGCCCAGGAATATCGAAAGGTGCTGGAACTCAAACCCGGTGATGCCGATGCCCGACTGCGGCTCGCCGAATATTACCTGATAAAGAAAGACTATGGCAAGGCAGTAGATCTGTATGAGAAAGTGGTCAAGGTTCGGCCGAAAGATGCGTTCCTGTACGAAAGAATGGGGTTTGTGTACGGGGAGATGAAGCGCTATAAAGACTCTGCGGCCAATTATGAAAAGGCCATCCAGTACGACTCGAAGAACCCCTCCATTCACTATGATCTTGCCGTTGCGTATGACAGGTCTGGGGACCGGAAGGGGGCAATCTCCGAATATGAAAAGTTCGCCTCAGGAAAACCCTCTCCGGAGGTTTTGACCATTCTGGCGGATCATTACCTGGAAGGTAAGCAATACGACAGGGCGATAGATGCCTATAGAAGAATGATCAAGCTCAGTCCCAAGGAGGCCGGCCTGTATGCGGGTCTGGGATATGCCTATAGTTTGAAGGGGGATACAGACGAGGCAATTGCCAACTACAAGGCCTCCCTTACTTACGACAGGGAAGACGATATGGTGTACTACCGGTTGGGCCAGGCCTATGAGAAGAAGGGCATGTACGAAGAGGCGCTTGCCGAATATATACGTGCGAATCAGATTAATCCTGATTCGCGTGAAGCGGCGCGCAAGATACCTCAGATGAGGATTCGGATGCTGCAGAAAAAATACCGGTAGTTCTGAGTTCGGGTTCAAGACAGCCGATCGCGAATGGTACGGCATGAACCTGATACCATCAGCAGGTATCATTCGGTAGGGGGTAGTAACAGTGAGACAGATCGTTCTGAGAGATATGGTTATCGGCGGAGATGCCCCATTTGTTCTGATCGCGGGTCCCTGTGTTATCGAAGACGGCGTGAAGACAGAGAAGATAGCCCGGTACCTGAAGGGGCTGGCCGGGGAACTGGATATCCCCTTTATCTTCAAGGCATCCTATGACAAGGCGAATCGAAGTTCTATAAGCTCCTTCAGGGGACCCGGTCTGAAAGAGGGGCTTGATATACTAAGGGGGATTAGAGAGGGGTTAGGGGTCCCCGTCCTTTCAGATGTCCATCGCTTTGAGGAGATCGAAGATGCCTCCAAGGTGCTTGACATCATGCAGGTTCCGGCATTTCTGTGCCGGCAGACGGATTTTCTGATAGCGGTTGCCAGGGCTGCCGGTATTGTCAATGTCAAGAAGGGGCAGTTTCTCGCTCCGTGGGATGTCTCGAATATAGTGGACAAGATAACCTCCGCGGGAAATAACAACATACTGATTACCGAGAGGGGGGTGAGTTTCGGCTATAACAATCTTATCGCCGATATGCGATCGCTCCCCATAGTGAGGAAGATTGGGTATCCTGTCATCTTTGATGCCACACACAGCGTACAGCTTCCGGGGGATGCCGGCGGTTCATCCGGGGGCGACAGGGAGATGGCGGTGTATCTGGCACGCGCGGCGGTCGCCACGGGAATTGATGGTTTGTTTCTTGAGGTCCATCCCGACCCCGAATGCGCGCTGTGCGACGGTCCCAATTCCCTCTATCTGGATTCCCTTCCGGATCTCCTTGGAACGCTCAAGAAGATAGACGGGATTGTCAAAGCCGGCGAAAGATGAGAGAAGGACAAATTATGGATATATCTCTTTCTGAAAAACTCAAGAAAATTGTGCTCCTGGTGTTGGATGTTGATGGCGTGTTGACCGACGGGAAAATAATTATTGATGATCTGGGAAACGAGTCCAAGAACTTCCACGTCAGGGATGGTCACGGACTTAGGCTTCTCATGAGGAGCGGCGTCAATGTCATGCTTCTGACCGGGAGGACGTCCAAAGTGGTGGAACACCGCGCGGATGAACTCGGAATCAAGGACGTATATCAGGGGGCAAAAGACAAGGCACAGGTGCTGGGAGAAATACTCCGGGAGAGGGGGCTTTTAGGCGAGTGCGTTGCGTATGTGGGAGATGATGTAGTGGATATCCCCGCCTTCAGGATGGTTGGATTCTCGGCCGCTGTTGCGGGCGCTCCCGGGTATGTCAGGGCGCAGGCTGATTACGTCACGGAAAAAGCAGGGGGAGCCGGTGCCGTGAGGGAGATCTGTGAGATGATCCTCAATGCCCAGGGCACGTGGAGCGAGGTAATAGCAAGATATGGGATGGATGCTTGAGGGTGAGACTTCCTCTTTACATAGCGGCAGTTCAGTGGTACATTTCTTGCTAAACATGGGAGGCTTTGAGAGGGAGCAGGTTTTGATACTCCTCCTGCTTGCGTGGTGAAAAGCAAACCCTTCATTTTTTAAGAATCTCGCTGGATTAAACCTTTGCTGGAAAAAACATCTGCCAAGAAGCTGTTCGTTGGGGGAGGCATTCTCCTCGCCGGCGCTTTGTTTCTGTATATACTGGGCGCCGGCCACAAGGAGGGGGCCGCCCTGAAGGTTCTTTCGGACAGGGTTGATTTTCAGATAAAGGATTTTCACTATACCGAGGTGGGGAATCCTGATCTGACATGGGAGATCAATGCGGATACCGCCAGGTACATCAAAAAAGATGACGTCACCCTTTTTGAAAATGTTACGGTAAAAATCATTTTTTCCGATGGGGGAGTGTATACGTTAGCGGGAAAGAACGGTTCCCTGCATACCGATACAAAGGATATGGATATAGATGGAAACGTCGTTGTCGTCTCGGATGAAGGAGCCCGTTTTGAGACAGATAGCCTGCACTATACCCATGGTAACGATAATGGGAGGATCCATACGAAGGATGCCGTGAAGATGACACGTCCAGGTACCGATGTGAGAGGTGTCGGCATGAACCTCTCGCTGGGAAACAGGGAGGTAACCCTGTTGTCCAGTGTCAGGGCAACGATAGAGGGTGGGCATGAATCAAATTAGAAGAGGGCAGAAACACATGGGACAAGGATATACCGGGAGCTTGAATATATGAAAAGGAGATTTTTGCCGATACTGCTGTTTGTGTCGATTCTTCCCCTTGCCATGGCAGGGGGCGTGTGCGGGGCCGAAAGTCCCCTTCAGGCAACCTCTAAGAGTCCTATAAAGATAACCTCCGATCGTCTGGATGCTTATGATGACAAGGCCCTCGTGCTGTTCTCCGGTAGTGTCGTGGCCACGCAGGATGATGCGGTGATGCATGCGGACGAAATGTATCTCTACTATGACAAAAAGAGCGGTAGCGAGAAGGGTCCTTCCGTTACAGCGGTGAGCGCGGGAAAGATAAAGAGGATCGAACTTAAGGGCAATGTTAATATGAAGAAGGGGGAGAGGACCGTCACCGGGGACAGGGCCGTCTTCCATAATGCCGATCAGACGGTTGTTATGACCGGTAATGCCGTGATGCGGGAGGGGGACAACGTGATCACGGGAGACAAAATTACCGTATTCCTGAAGGAAAACAGGGGGATTGTAGAGAGTTCCGGCACAAAGAAGAGGGTGACCGCTACTATCTATCCTGAGGATGACACCAAGCAGAAGAACAAAAACGATTGATCGCGAGATCAGGTGAGCTGAATCTTTGGAAAAGCTACGTACAACAGAACTGGTAAAGGCCTACAACGGACGGCGGGTTGTTGATAATATCAACCTGGAGATTCACCCGGGAGAAGTGGTCGGTCTCCTTGGGCCGAATGGGGCGGGGAAGACGACAACCTTCTACATGATAGTAGGTCTGATACAGCCGGATGGCGGGAGTGTCTTGCTGAATGGTGAGGATATCAGCCGATATCCGATGTATATGAGGGCGCGAAGGGGGATCAATTATCTCCCGCAGGAACCGTCGGTATTCCGAAAACTCTCCGTTGAAGACAATATAATGGCTGTCCTGGAAACACTGTACATAGACAAAGGAGAACGGGAGGAGAGGCTACAAGAGCTTCTTAAAGAACTTAATCTCTCGGGCCTTTCAAAGAGCATGGCATACTCACTTTCAGGCGGCGAACGAAGGCGGGTGGAGATTACGAGGGCCCTGGTTACATCACCGCAGTACATGCTACTCGACGAGCCCTTTGCGGGCATTGATCCGATAGCGGTAGCGGACATCCAGGACATTATCCGAACCCTGCGGTCAAAGGGGATAGGGGTCCTGATCTCCGATCATAATGTAAGAGAGACCCTTAAGGTGTGTGACAGGGCGTATATCGTAAACGAGGGTACGATCCTGGTTGAGGGTGATCCGGACTCTATAGCGGGCAGCGAAATTGCCCGCAGGGTTTACCTTGGGAAAGATTTTGATCTATAGATACTGTTCATCCACAACGAACGGACTCCTTTCCCGAAGGTAAGGCAGACGAAACGATGGTTTTTGAGCTAAGACAAACCCTGAAACTGACGCAGCAACTGGTTATGACCCCGCAGCTGCAGCAGTCGATCAAGCTCCTCCAGCTTTCCAGAATAGAACTGGTGGAGGCCATCAACCAGGAGCTTGAAGAAAACCCCCTTCTAGAAGATCAATCTATCGACATCGACCCGGGGACGGAAATCGTTCCGGAGGTTGCTGACATGAAAATCGAGGCAACGACAAAGGAGATCACCGGAGAGGGGGATGGAAAAGAGGATTTTGACTGGGACAGTTATCTCGAAGATTTCGGTCCCATGGGTGTTCCCCATGGCCACGAGGATGTGGATGCACCGCCTTTCGAGAATATGCTTACCAAGACAAGATCTCTGTCGGATCACCTGCTGTGGCAGCTCAACCTGTCGCATTTGAACGAGGTGGAACGGCGGGTGGGTGAGCAGATCATAGGCAACCTGAATGGTGATGGATATCTGATGGCAACCCCCGATGAGATTGCCGCCATAGAGAATGTGGAGCCGGCCTTCGTTGAAGAAACCCTTGCCAAGGTGCAGGAATTTGACCCCCCCGGTGTTGCCGCGAGGGACCTGAAAGAGTGCCTGCTCATACAGCTAGGATTTCTGGACATCGAATCTGAGCTTCCGGAAAAAATCGTGAAAAATTATCTAAAGGAGCTTGAAACGAGAAACTATCAGAGTATAGCCACCAAGGAGAAGGCTCCCATCGGCGATGTTGAGGAGGCCGCTCTCCTGATAGGCACCTTGAACCCCAAACCGGGACTCCCCTATAACGAAGAAAGACCCCAGTATATCATCCCGGACGTGTTCGTCTTTAAGTTCGAAGACAGATACCGGATTACACTGAATGATGACGGCCTGCCGAGGCTGAAGGTGAGCAATTTTTACAAAGAGATTCTGAGCGGTATGAAGGCCAACGGGGGAGGCACAAGTAAAGAGTACATCAAGGAAAAACTACAGTCCGCAACCTGGCTGATAAAGAGTATTGAGCAGAGACAAAAGACGATCTACCGGGTAGCGGAGAGCATCCTGGATCATCAGATTGAGTTTTTTGACAAGGGGATAAATTATCTAAGGCCGATGGTCCTGAGGGATATCGCTGATGATGTACAGATGCATGAATCAACAATAAGCAGGGTTACCACCAACAAGTACATACATACCCCCAGAGGCATCTTTGAACTTAAATATTTCTTTAACAGCGGGATAAACAGGATGGGCGATGTCCAGATAGCATCCCAGAGCGTTAAGGAAAAGATACGGCAGATAATAAGTGGAGAGGATTGCAAGAAACCTTATAATGACAGTCAAATAGTGAAGATGCTCGCAGCTTTGAATATATCCATAGCCCGGAGAACAGTCGCAAAGTACAGGGATATGTTGGGGATATTGCCGTCATCCAAGAGAAGGAAGTACTTCTGATCTGATGAAATGCCGGTTGACTTTTATGGTCGGCTCACATATAAGGCAGAGCATTCATAATGCGACCGATAGATGGAGACGTCTTGAAAGGAGGGAAACTATGCAGATTTCTTTTACCTTCCGGAATATGGAATCCGGGGAGTGGTTGAAAGATTATGTGGGCAAAAAACTTGCCAGGATTGAGCGATATATCGACAAGCCCGTGAATGCCAGTGTGGTGCTGGCTGTGGAAAAATTCAGGAATGTTGCCGAAATAAACCTGTCTGCCAAGGGCATAAATCTGCAGGGCAGGGAAGAGGCAAAGGAGATGACCCTTGCCGTTGACAATGTTATTGATAAGGTAGAACGGCAGATAAAGAAATATAAGCAAAAGGTAAGGAACCACAAAGATGTCGCATCCAGGAGCGAGGCTGAGGAGTCTGGAGAACCGGGTGCTGAAGAATATGAGGAATACGGTGAAGACTCCAGGGTGGCGAAGACAAGGAAAGCCATACTGGAACCCATGTCTCTGGACGACGCGATTATGGAAATGGACGAATCAAAAGACAGATTCATCGTGTACAGGGATTCTTCCTCCGAGAACGTGAGCATTCTCTACCGTCGCGATGATGGAAGGTATCTCCTGATTGAGACCAATAGCTGAAATACGGGGTGTTGAACCATGGTGAATATCCAGGATATGCTTAAAGAAGCCTTTATCATAGAAGATCTGAAATCCAAGACGAAAAAGGAGGTTCTCGCTGAGCTGTCGGATGTCTTTTTGCGTAATGATATGGGTATCGACCGTGACTCCGTGATTGAAGTGCTGATGGAGAGGGAGAAGCTGGGGAGTACCGGAATAGGGGACGGTATCGCCATACCCCATGGGAAACTCATGGGCCTTGAAAACCTTGTGGTTTCATTCGGAAGGAGTAAGGGGGGAGTTGATTTTGATTCCCTGGATGGCGGACCGGTACATATCTTCTTTCTCCTAATAGCTCCAGAGAATTCGGCGGGACAGCACCTGAAAGCGCTGGCCAAGATCTCACGGATGCTGAAAGACATCTCCTTCAGGGAATCTCTTGTCAAGGCCGAATCATCCAAAGAAATATATAATCTGATAGGGGAGAAAGACAGGGCGTATATCTAGGCCCCGTCTTTTTCACACACCAAATTTTTCAATACCATATCGAAAGGCGGTGGCGCGATGAAAAATCTTCGTATCGTCATCATAACCGGTCTGTCTGGTTCCGGAAAGAGTACAGCCCTGAAGGCCTTGGAAGATATCGGTTTCTTCTGTGTGGATAATCTCCCGGTCATGCTTCTCCCCAAATTTCTCGACCTGCAGACTGGGTCCTCATCCGAAATATCGAAGATAGCCCTGGTCATGGACCTGCGTGAGAAGCATTTCCTTGAAAAGCATATAGAGGTTCTCTCTCGATTGAGGAAGAAGAAGTACGATATCGAAATACTCTTTCTCGATACGAACGATGAACTGCTCCTGCGAAGGTTCAGCGAGACGAGGAGGACGCATCCTCTCTCGAAGGACAAGACCATTCTTGAGAGCATCAACCTTGAGCGGGATAAACTGCGCGAATTGAAGGGGATGGCCAATAACATTGTTGATACATCAGATTACAGTGTCCACCAGTTGAAGGAACATGTTCAGGGGCTCTATCTCGCGCCCGGCAAAACCAAAAAACTTATTATAAACCTGATATCGTTCGGATACCGTTTCGGCTTGCCCCACGATGCGGATATCGTCCTGGATGTGAGATTTCTCCCCAATCCCTATTTCGTCAAGGATCTGAGTGAACGCAACGGAAATGAAAAGGCCGTGGAGGAATATGTCATGGGATGGGATGATACCGGACAGTTTCTCACACGCCTGTCCGACATGATGACATTTCTGGTGCCTCTCTATGAAAAAGAGGGGAAATCATATCTGAACGTCGCTGTGGGGTGTACCGGCGGGAGACATCGATCCGTGGTTATCCTCAACCAACTGGCCGGGCATTTTAAGAGTAGAAACTATACAACAAATATCAGCCACCGGGATATAGACAGGTCGTAACCGGGCAGCTCATCCTTCACCGGAAAGCTTTCTTGTTATGTTATCCTGTATCCAGTGTGGATCCCACCATTCCACGGGGTTTACAAATTTTCCGCCTACGATCATACTGAAGTGAAGGTGATCACCTCCCGCCATGCCGGTCAGACCTGTCCTGCCGATCTTTTCCCCCTTCTTGACGGTTTGATCCTTTCTTGTGTTTATCGATGAAAGATGACCGTACAGGCTAAAGACCCCCATGCCATGATCTATGATGATGGCATTGCCGTAGATGCCGATATACCCCGTGAAGGCGACGATGCCCCCATTTGAAGCCTCTACCGGAGCGTTTTGCGTAGAGGCGAGGTCAACACCCATGTGAACGCTCGTGCTTATTTTCTCGCCGTTGTGGTAGTACGTTCTCATGTCGCCGAATGTTGCCATAGGCGCGGCGTTCTTCATCCTGAGAAAGGGCCCCTCCCAGAGTTGTTCCGGTCGCGTGGTCTTGCAGATTGTCTCAATGGTCTTCAGGTTGTCCATCCGCATCTCGGTGTTTATGCGCGAGAAGGCCTCGATAAGGGTGATCCCCTGCAGGTCTTTGTGCCGGTGCTGAAACTCCGGCATCTTCATCTCCAGAAACTGCTGGGAGATGTTCATCCTGTCGTTGCGGAATTTCTTATCCCTTACGTGGAAAGAGATCGGGCTGAACGTGGTATTCCCGGCATTGTCCTCTGCCAGGATGTGTATCTTTTGGCTCGCCGTGTCTATGATGGGGGCGGCAAAGTAAGAGATATGGAGCGTTCCGCCTCCCGTGGCCTTCG
>JAUSPK010000183.1 GCA_030655735.1 Syntrophales bacterium
GAGAGGAAGCCATCGGGGGACATAGGTGACGATCCCCATCCCGATGAGGATGTACAGATAATCGGCATGTATCATGGTTGTCCCTCCGCGCCTGAGGAGACCCGCGACCGTTTGAGAATAACCCCCAGTGCCGCCGCGATCACCGAGGCAATCACGATGTAGCTGTTTCCGGGGATCAGGAGCGACAGGCCGACGGCAAGGAGACCGGCGATGATGGCGACGATCACGTACAGTCTCCCCCTGAGCTGGAAGATGAGGAGGCAGATAAACATGGCGCTCAGGGCGTAGTCGATTCCGAAGGCCCCGGCGGGGATGAACTGCCCGCCGAATCCGCCCGCCACCGTGCGGGCTATCCAGGGGAGGTTTGTTGTGTGATTCAGGACGAGAGCGCGTCTCCAGTCCCAATTGCCGTCCCTGAACTTGGCGCTGTTGAGGGCGAAGCTCTCATCCGTCACCCCGTAGGCAAAGAGGGAGAGCGGGCCCGTGCCGAGATTGCGCATAAAGGTCGAAAGCGACGAGCTCATCAGCATGTGGCGCAGATTGACGGTAAAGGTGGTGATCACGATGGGGACGATGCCGGCCCCGGCGCTCAGCATGGAGACGGCGATAAACTGTGAGCTGCCCGCGTAGACGAGGAGGGACATGAGGCCGATCTCGACGGGGGAGAGCCCCGCCTTCTGGGCGATCACACCAAAGGCCAGGCCGATGGCGAGGTAGCCGAGGCAGATGGGCCACGCGCCGATAATGCCGTCTTTCAGTATTCCCATCCAGTGGATGTTGTGTGATTCAGAATCCATGCCTGCTGTCCGTACGTTACGTCGGAAATCCCTGCCAAATCGAGCCCTCAGACCCGAGGGCGACAGGCCGGAGATTTACTACAATACAGACGGGAAGTCAAAGAGGCTTTTGACATGGTCTGGCTCATTGACAGATTCCCGGCGCGCATGTATACAGTACTTCCAGAAGGGAACAAAATACTTTTCAGGGGGGAACGGTGAGATGCAGAATTTTGTATTCGAAAATCCGACAAAGATAGTCTTCGGAAAGGATCAGATCAAAAAGACCGGCCGCGAAGTCAAGAAATTCGGCCGAAAGGTCCTGATGGTCTATGGCCAGGGGAGCATCAAGAAAAACGGTATCTACGATCGGGTTATCGCGTCGCTTAATGAAGCGGGACTCCAAATCGTCGAGTTTCCCGGCGTCAGGTCAAACCCGGTCCTGTCCTATGCCTTGAAGGGGATCGATGTCGCGAAAAGAGAGGGGGTCGATGTGGTCCTCGCGGTCGGGGGCGGGAGTGTCATGGATACGGCGAAGACGATAGCAGTCGGGGCGAAAACGGATGATGACGTATGGGATTATTTCGTCTTCAAAAAGGCGGTACAGGGCGCCCTGCCCCTCCTGACGGTTGTCACCATCTCCGCCAGCGCGTCGGAGATGAATCCGGCGGCGGTCATTACGAAAGAGGAGGATGCTCAGAAGTACAGCTTCAGGTCCCCCTTTGCCCAGCCGAAGACATCCATTCTCGATCCGACGGCGCTCTTTACACTCAGTCCCGCGTACAGCGCGTACAGCGCGGTCGACGCGATAGCGCACATGCTGGAACCGTATTTCAAAAATACGGAACCGAACAGCCTCCTTCAGGACAGGCTTGTGGAGGGTCTGGTGAAGACGGTTATGGAAAGCGCGGAGGCCATACTGAAGGATCCGGCTGATTACGATGCGAGAGCAAACATGATGTGGGCCGCCATACTGGGCTTTAACGGTATGACCACGGCTGGCATAGGACTGATAGGCCTCCCCGCCCACATGATGGAGCATGCCGTGAGTGCGCTCTACGATATCGCGCACGGCGCCGGGTTGTCGATCACCCTTCCGGCGTGGATGTCGTACATAGTTGGCGAGAATCCTGCGAAGTTTGCAAGGCTGGCACGTAAACTCTTCGGTATCGAGGAGAAGGACGACCTTAAGGCAGGGATGGCGGGGATTGCCCGTTTAAAAGAGTGGTTTAAGTCCATCGGAAGCCCCGTTTCGCTCGGAGAGGCGCAGATACCCGAGCAGGACATAGGAAAGATTGCAGAAAACGCGTACGCGCTCTCCCAGCTTTGGGGGCTTAGTGATTATTATACTGAAGAGGTTATCACCGATATCCTCAAACTGTGTAAGTAGAGGAAAGCTGTAAGGGTATATGACGGGAATCATACTATCGGGGGGCAAGAACGCCCGGATGGGCGAGAACAAGGCGTTTATACGTATAAACGGGGAGCGGATCATTGACCGAACGATACGGATCTTCAGGGAGCTGTTTGATGAGATCGTCCTGGTCACCAACGAACCCCTTGCATATCTTGAGTTCGATCTGAAGATCGTCACGGATATCATCAAGGGAAAGGCCGCCCTGGGGGGGATCTATACCGGCCTGTTCCACTCGGCCTGCGAGCACGCCTTTGTCTGCCCCTGCGACATGCCCTTTCTGAACGTCGATTTTATACGGTATATGAAAGACAGGACGAAGAACTACGATATCGTGGTCCCGGTGGAGCCCGAAGGGTTCCAGCCCCTGCACGCGATATATTCCAGACGGTGCATGCCGGCCATGAAAAGGTGTATTGACGAGGACCGGCTGAAGATATCCGGCTTTTACGAACAGGTACGGGTTTTGAAGATACCGCCCGAGGCCATCGCACCGTTCGATCCCGAGGGGAGGATGTTTTCCAACGTCAACTCCCCCGATGACCTCGAAATCGTGGGAAACGGGGCCAATCACTGATCAGGACTGCCGCTGGGCGCACTCCAATGTATTTTTCAAAAGCATGGCAATGGTGGTGGGGCCGACCCCGCCGAGCCGGGGGGTGATCCATCCGGCTACCTCCGCGACCGATTCATCGACATCGGGAACGAGACGTTTCCCCTCCCAGGTAATCCCCCCGCTGATGACCACGGCTCCGGGCTTGACCATCTCCTTCGTCACGATGCCGGGGACACCCGCCGCGGCAATCACGATGTCCGCCCTTTTCGTATAGTACGCTATGTTGTCAACCCCCGTATGCACGACCGTCACCGCGGCATTCGCCCCCGCCTTCTTCATTGTCAGCAGCAGCGCGAGGGGACGGCCCAGGGTGGAGCCTCTCCCAACGATAACCACCTCCCGCCCCTCCACGGGGATCTCATAGTGGAGCAGCATGGCATGGATGCCTGCAGGCGTGGCCGGTATCGGTCCCGGTTCCTGCAGAACCAATCTGCCGAGGTTCACGGGATGCAGGCCGTCCGCGTCCTTCTCGGGGGCCATCGCCTCGAGTGCCTCCGAATAGTCAAATCCTCGCGGAACGGGATACTGAATAATGAAGGCATGGACCTGGTCATTCCGGTTGAATTCTCGGACCGCATCGAGCAGGTCCGCCTGAGAGGCCCCGTCCGCAATGTGCCTGTCGAATGAGGCGAATCCGTTCTCCCTGCACGCTTCATGCTTCTTGCGGACGTAGCCGGCGCTCGCCGGATCGTCTCCCACCAGGATGGTCCCAAGCCCGGGGATAACCCCCTGCTTTCGCATTTCTCCGACCCGCCCTGCAACCTGTCTGAGCACGGCCTCCGCGACGGGCTTTCCCTCAAGATAGTGTGCCGGCATCTCTGTTCCTTTCACGATCTCCGGACCGTCCTTTATTGTGAATAGCCTTTGAGCGATTCTATCAGCGACGGAACAATATCTTTAAGATCACCGACCAGACCGAGGTCACAGTGGGCAAAGATGGCCGCGTTTGGATCCTGGTTGATCGCCACCATCAGGTCGGCCTTTTTGATGCCGACCAGGTGGTGCATGTGCCCTGAAATGCCGATGCCGATGTAGAGTCGAGGATAAACGGTTCGGCCGCTCTGACCGACCATCTGGTTTCCCTCGGCCCAGCCCTCGTCAACCGGCGGCCGTGTCGCACCGACGGCTCCATGAAGCATCGCAGCCAGGTCTTCGATATGGTGCCAGTTCTCCTCGCGGCCAACGCCGTATCCGCCCACGACGATTACTTCCGCCGTTTCAAGATCGCCGGGTTTCGCCTCCTGGTGGTGCGTTTCGACTATACGATAGCCGAAGTCACTCTGGTCCACGGCTCCATTGATGTATATTATGCGGCCACGAACCGTGCCCGGCGGAGGCATGTCAAAGATGCCCGGATTGATCGTAGCCATCTGCGGGCGGGTGCGAGGACAGGAAATCCGGCCGAGACTGTTCCCGCCGGACCAGGGAATGACAGCCAGTAATTCTCCTGTATCGTTCAGTTCGAGGTCGATGCAGTGCGCCGATAAACCCGTTCGCAGCCGGGCCGCGAGCCGGGGGCCGAGATCGGTTCCCATGGTCGTGGCCCCCAGGAGGAATACCTCGGGTTCGTGTTCCCTGATAGCCCGTTCGAGGACTTTTACATAGGCCAGGTTGTGGTACTCGGCGAGCCCTGAAGCATCGGCAACGATTACCTCATGGACACCATAACTGAGGATCTCATCGGCGAGTTTTTCTACCTGATGGCCAAGCAGGACGGCACCTACCTTCCATCCGATGTCTTCCGCCAGGTTCAGGGCCTTGCCCAGCAGTTCGATACCCACCTCGGCCGGCTTACCCTTGCGCTGTTCGACAAAGACCCAGAGTTTACATTCCGATTGAGTCTCAGCCATGACAAAACCCCATTCTGTATAACCGGTCCGCCAGGGTTTGAGCCTGCGCGCGCGCGTCACCCTGAAGCATCTCGGCCTTCGTTTTTTTCTCGGGAACCATAAGATCGACAATCTGAGTCGGCGAGCCCTCAAGACCGATCCAGGGTTCGTCGAGGATCAGATCATCGGCGGTCAGAACCCGGGCTTCTTTTTGTTCCCCATCAAGAATTGCCATCAGCGTCACGTACCGCGGCTTGTTGATCTCCTTGACCACCGACAGAACCATCGGTGGGTCGAGCTCGGCAATCATATATCCGTCCTCGATCTGTGACTGGACCCGAAAGGTCTTTTCGTCGGATACCTGGACGGAACTGACGTGCATGAGGTTCGGAACGCCGAGAAGTTCCGCGATCTGAGGGCTGACCTGAGCGGTGCCGCTGTCGGTGGTCTCGTCGCCGCACAAGAGGAGATCGAAGGGACCGATAGACCTGACGGCAGCCGCGATGATCGACGCCGTAGCCAGCGTGTCCGATCCGGCAAACCGCCGGTCGGAAAGCACCACCATCCGGTCTGCTCCCATGGCCAAAGCTTCCCGCAGTAGGGGAAGGGAAGCCTCGGGTGCCATACTCACGACAACAATCTCACCGCCGAAACGCTCGCGCAGCCGGAGTGCCTCCTCGAGGGCGTGTTTGTCCAGAGGGTTGATGACACTCGGCACATCCTGGCGGTTCAAGGTCTTTGTCGTTTCGTCAAGGACCTCCCGGCCCGCATATTTAGGATCGGGAACCGGTTTGATGCAAACAATGATACGCATACCTGTTTCCGTGTCTCTCTATTGGTATTGCTTTATCGCGATACGTGAAAGCACAAGCTTGGCGATCTCGGCCGTACCTCCCGCGGGAACTGCCACGAGAGCGTCGCGCATCAGTCTCTGAATCGGGTATTCTTTCAGGATGCCATAGCTTCCGTGAATCTCGATTGCCTTTCGTGCCGATCTGGCAGCCGCCTCGCAGATCCACTGTTTCGCCAGTGTCGCCGCCGCATCCGCCGGGATGTTGTTGTCCAGCATCCAGCCGGCGCGGTACGCGAGCAGTCGGGCGATTTCCAGGTCCGAATAGATCTCGGTAATATACCACTGTATCGCCTGGAGGTTTGAAATCGGCTTTCCGTAGAGTTCGCGTTCTGTGGCAAACTTGACCGCCTCTTCGATGACGGCGTTCAGGATGCCGAGGCCCACGCTTGCCATTCCGGGCCGTCCGCAACTTCCGATGGTTCCGAGCGCTACCGCCATTCCGTTACCCTCACCGCCGATCAGATTTTCTTTCGGTACTTCGCAGTCCTGGAAAACCAGCTCGCCGGTGTTTGCGCCGCGCAGACCCACCTTGTCTTCAATATGGCCGGTCTTGGCCCCGGGAAAATCTTTTTCCACGATAAACGCCGACATGCCCTTTCGGCCTTCACCTGTCATGACCGGTACAATCCAGGTGTTCGAGACGTGAGCGTTCGTGATGAAGCACTTCCTGCCGTTCAGTATATATTTGTCGCCTTCCAGCCGTCCCGTTGACTTTGTGGCGGCAACATCCGAACCACCCGATGGTTCCGTGACCGCCACTACCCCCAGGGCCTCTCCCTGTGCCAGCGGGGGGAGGTACTTTTTCTTCTGTTCTTCGCTTCCGAATGTGTTCAGCGCGTAGGTACACATGTGATGAACCTGCAGGGCCATGGGCATGGCGGGACAGACCCGTCCCAGTTGTTCAAGAACCAGTATTCGTGCCAGGTGCCCAAGACCGGCACCACCATACTCCCGGGGGGTGATGACACCGAGAATACCCATGTCGGCCAGTCCTTTCAAAAGATCCATGGGAAACTCCCCCGTTTCTTCCATCGTGTCCATGCGTGGGGGTATCTCTTTCTCCGCAAACTCTCGAATTGTTTTCTGAAGCATCTCGTCTCGTTCGGTTAACTTGAAATCCATATATCTTTTCCTCCTGTAAATAGTTTATTTGACAAGCATCATGACACAGATAACCCTGTTTGATGCAGGTAACGACGTTGAGGTACATATTCCTGTTCCTGTCGTGTATACTCCGGATACAATGCGTCAGCGTCGAGATCTATGGCATTCCCCAGCACGATATGATAGTCCTTCCGGTACTACGCGTATGAGGGGAAATTTTCATGAGAGCTATCATGTTCCGGCACAAATGTGAAGAACTGATTCGTCTGGCGGCGCTGTGCACCGTCATCACGGTTTTCGGGGCGATGCTCCCCTTCTCCTCGTCCGCGGCGGATGGCCCGGAGGCGGATATCGGGGCGAAGATCGGGCAGATGCTGATGGTCGGGTTCAGGGGCCTCGAGGTGGATGAAGGGTCCCCCGTCATTCGGGATATCAGAGAGGGGAGGATCGGGGGCGTCATCCTTTTTGATTATGACGTCCCGTCGGCCGCTCCCGTCAGAAATATCGAATCCCTGCAGCAGGTAAAAAAGCTGGTGGCCGCCCTGAAGGGCGCCGCTCCCATTCCTCTCTTTGTCGCGATCGATCAGGAGGGGGGCCGGGTCTGCCGTCTGAAGGAAAAGTTCGGGTTCCCGCCTTCCGTGTCGGCGCAGTATCTCGGATCCCTGGACAATATTGAGACAACGAAGAAATCCGCGGATGCGACGGCTGAAACACTGGCGAGTCTGGGGATAAACCTGAACTTCGCCCCCGTCGTGGATCTGAATACCAATCCGGACAATCCCGTGATCGGGAGACTGGAGCGGAGCTTTTCGGCCGACCCGGCGGTCGTTACCCGGCAGGCGATTGCGGTTATTGATTCTCTGCACGGTCGCGGTATTCTCTCAGGCATCAAACACTTCCCCGGCCACGGGAGTTCCACCGCCGATTCGCACGAGGGGTTTGTCGATATCACACAGACCTGGTCTCGCGAAGAGCTGATTCCCTATGATAGGATCATCAAGGCCGAGAAGTGTGACATGATCATGACGGCCCATGTATTCAACGGGACGCTCGATCCCCGATGGCCCGCAACGCTCTCATCCGAGGTTATGCACATCCTGCGTGATTATATGGGGTATGAAGGCGTCGTCATCTCCGACGACATGCAGATGAAAGCGATACGCGAATCCTACGGGTTTGAGACCGCGATAGAGCGGGCCGTGCTCGCCGGCGTCGACATCCTCGTCTTTGCCAACAACTCCGTTTTTGAGGAGGATGTCGCATCAAAGGCCGGTGCGATACTGGAGAGGCTGGTGCGCGGGGGAACAATCTCTGCCGACAGGATAGACGAATCCTACCGGAGGATCATGAAACTTAAGGAGAGGCTCCGCCGCTGAGCATTCTATTCGGGGAAAATCATACGCAGATCTTCCTCGATTTCTCTCAGCCGGTCTATCTCGGACTCCTGAATTCGGCCGCCCTTCGCCGTGAGCCGTCTCTTTAACTCCTCCAGTTCCTTTTCCAGGCTGATGACAGTGCCGTGCATAATCTGCTGCAGGTCTTCCGGAGCCGCTTCAGGGGCTACCGCGTGGGTCACCTTCTGGGGTTCAAGGATCAGCGATTCTCCCAGTGTGGGAACATAGGCCTCCAGTTTGAGGTCTTCCCTGAGTTTGGCCGCGAGAGCCTCGCTGGCCGTCGACTCACCATGAATGACAAAGACGCGGGGATGTGATTCGGCAAAGTGCCCCGCCCACTCAAGGAGGCCCTTCTGATCGGCGTGCGCCGAGAATCCGCCGATGGTAAAGACCTTTGCCGCCACGGCGACGTCTTCCCCGAAGACCCTGACCCTCTTCTCCCCGTCCACGATCCTCCTGCCGGTGGTCCCCATGGCCTGAAAGCCCACGATAACGACGCTGGCTCCCTCTCGCCACAGGTTGTGTTTGAGATGGTGCTTGATCCTCCCCGCGGTACACATGCCGCTCCCCGCGATGACGATTGCGGAGCCCGGCTTTTTGTTGATTGCCATGGACTCTTCCGTCGAGGGGGTGAATTTCAGGTTTGGCATGTCAAAGGGGTCGAATCCCTTATTGACGATCTCCATCGCCTCTTCGTCGAAATCCTTTTTGTTTTTTCGGAATATCTCCGTCGCCTTGATCGCGAGCGGGCTGTCGAGGTAGATCGGTATGTCGGGGAGGGACCCGCTGCGCTGAAATTCACCCAGGATATAGAGTATCTCCTGGGTCCTCTCGACCGCGAATGCCGGGATAACCACCTTTTCGTTGTTTGATACGGCATACCCGATGGCCTCCAGGAATTCCGCCTTGCTGTCCTTGAAGGAGCGGTGCAGGCGGTTGCCGTATGTCGATTCGATAAAGAGATAGTCCGCCTGTGCGACCTCGGCGGGATCCTTGACGATCAGCTGGCTGTTCTTGCCGATATCCCCGGAGAAGACAATCTTTGTCTCTGCCCCCTCGTCATCTATCCACAGCTCTATGATCGAAGATCCGAGGATGTGTCCGGCATTGAGAAAGCGCGCCTTCATCCCCGGTTCGATGTCGATGATCTGATCCCGATTCACGGGTGAGAGATATTGAAGACTCTTCTGGGCGTCCGCTACGGTGTAGAGCGGTTCAATCCCCTTTTTACTCCTGCGTTTGTTCTTGCGAGTCTGCCATTCCGCGTCCATCTCCTGCACATGTCCCGAATCTAGAAGCATTACCTCGCACAGCTGCGCCGTGGGTGGGGAGGTGATAATCCGTCCGCGAAAACCGTCCTTGACAAGTTTGGGAATCCTGCCGCTGTGGTCGATGTGCGCATGGGTCAGCAGAAGGGTATCTATCTCCCTCGGATCGAACCCCCAGTCCGCCGAATTGCGCCACTCGGTCTGTTTCCCCCCCTGGAAGAGACCACAGTCCACCACTATCCTTTTGCCGCGGGAATCTTCGATGAGGTAGTTCGATCCCGTTACCGTCCCTGCGGCCCCCATGCAGGTTATCTTGATCATGTCCCGTTCCTTTCCTGTTTCAGAATTCTATGTTGTTGGGTGTTCGGGGGAAGGGTATGACGTCTCGTATGTTCGATATGCCGGTGATCAGCATGATCAGCCGTTCGAATCCCAGGCCGAACCCGCTGTGCGGTACGCTTCCGAATTTCCTGGAGTCCAGGTACCACCAGTAGTTCTCTTTGGGCAGGCCGGTTTCAGCCATTCTTGCCTCCAGGATGTCGAGTCGCTCTTCACGCTGGCTCCCCCCGATGATCTCCCCGATGCTCGGTACCAGGACATCCATGGCGGCGACGGTCTGCCCGTCCGGGTTTACCCTCATGTAAAAGGGCTTGATCGTGGAGGGGTAATCGTAGACGATGACCGGCCTCTTGAAGTGCTGTTCGGTAAGGTAGTGCTCGTGCTCGGATTGGAGGTCCTTCCCAAAATCCACGTCATAGTCGAACTTTTCTTTGACCGTGCTCAGTATATCCACCGCCTCCCGGTAGGGGAGTCGTATAAAATCCGATGAGGCAATGTTCTCCAGCGTCGCCATCAGATTCTTGTCGACAAACCGCGCGAAGAGATCGAGGTCGTCACGGCATTCGTCCATCACGTATGCGACCAGGTATTTCACCATCTCCTCACCGAGGGCCATGTCTCCTTCCAGGTCGCAGAACGCCATCTCCGGCTCCACCATCCAGAATTCGGCGGCATGCCGGCGGGTGTTGGAGTTTTCGGCCCTGAAGGTGGGGCCGAATGTGTATACATCGCCCAATGCCAGGGCGAACAGCTCGGCCTCAAGCTGCCCCGACACGGTCAGGTTCGCCTGCTTCCCGAAAAAATCCAGGGAATAATCCACCGATCCGTCCGTCTTCGGGATGTTGTTAGGGTCGAGTGTACTGACCCTGAACATCTCCCCGGCCCCCTCGCAGTCGGAGGCGGTGACGATGGGGGTGTGGATATAGGTAAATCCCCTTTCCTTGAAGAATCGGTGGATGGCGTATGACACCTCCGACCGGATCCGGAATGCCGCTCCATACTTGTTCGTCCGCGGCCTGAGGTGCGCTATGCCTCGCAGAAACTCGTCGCTGTGGCGCTTTTTCTGGAGGGGGTATGAGTCCGGGGCGATGCCGATGATCTCTACATCATCGGCCTGTATCTCCCATGCCTGCCCTGTGCCCTGTGACGCCACCAGTCGTCCGGTGACGGCCACCGCGCTCCCCGTCGACAGCTTCAGGATGTCGGCGTAGTTATTCAGGCCCTGCTCAGCGATGACCTGCACGTTCGCAAGGCATGATCCGTCGTTGATCTCGATAAAGGAGAATCCCTTTGAGTCACGTCTGGTCCTGACCCACCCCTTGATCAGAATAGCATCTGAAGGCGAGTCTGATTTTAGGAGTTCGAATATCTTCGTGCGTTTCATGATACGACCATCCTCTTATAATAGAAAAATCTTGTTTTTACGACACCGCTCAACCATGTCATCTGGCCATATGCTTGCCTGTATCTCGCCGATATGGGCTTTTTTCAGGTAAAACATGCAGAGCCGCGACTGGCCGATTCCACCGCCGATGGAGAGGGGCAACTCTCCGGCCAGGAGACGCCGGTGAAAGAGCAGATCTTTTCGGTACGTGTCACCCGTAATCACCAGTTGCCTGAGAAGGGCCTCCTGGTTTACCCGGATCCCCATGGAGGAAAGCTCATACGCGCAATCGAACATTGGATAGTGGACCAGGATATCTCCGTTGAGCCCCGTGCGTCCGCCGCCGGTGGGGGTAGACCAGTCGTCATAATCGGGGGCGCGTCCGTCATGCGGTTTGCCGTTTTTCAACTCTCCTCCGATCCCTATGAGAAAGATGGCCCCATATTCCTTGCATGCGATATTTTCCCGCTCTTTGGGGGTGAGATCGGGATACCGGTCCTCCAGTTCTTCGCTGTGCACGAAGGTAATCTCTTCGGGAAGGATCGGCTCGATAACGTTCCGCCGGTAGCAGATGTACTTTTCCGTCCGCCGTATGACGTCGTATATTTTTCTGACGATACCCTTCAGGAATTCCAGATTTCGCTCCTCTTCTGATATCACCCGCTCCCAGTCCCACTGATCCACATATATTGAATGCGTGTTGTCCAGTATATCGTCCGGTCTTATGGCATTCATGTCGGCGCATAGACCATGGCCCTGTTTTACGCCGTAGTCGGCCAGCATCATCCGCTTCCATTTCGCGAGGGACTGCACCATCTCGACGCCCACATCGCCGGCGCCTTTTATGTTGAACGAGACGGGCCGTTCGATCCCGTTGAGATCGTCATTGATTCCCGTCCCCGTCTTGACGAACAGGGGAGCCGTCACGCGCATAAGCTCCAGCTCGAAGGACAGGTTGGTCTGGAAAAAGGTCTTGATCTGACCGATGGCCTTTTCCGTTTCGCGCAGATCGAGCAACGGCTTGTACTGCTTTGGGATGTACAGACTCGATTTCATACGGCATCTCCCACTCAGACATTTTCCGTGCGCCGGGGAAGGCGCTTTTGCATAATAATACGGGCGAACACTATCAAACCTTGGGATTTGTTGCAAGATAATAGCCGGGTGCTGTTCCCGGTCCCGGCTCGCTGGCGGGTAATGGGGATCAAGGCCGGGAGGGGTTCAGAATGTGCAGGATACCGATATCGCGCCGTACTGCTGGTCTTTTTTCTGGGTCTTAAACTCTTTTGTCTGATAGACGTGGGCGTACGTAATCTTGAAACGGCCGGCAATGATTCCGATTCCTCCGACGAAACAGGCAACGAAATGTTCCTTATCGACGCTGTGGCTGTCCCTGAACGTGTTTCCGTCGAGCAGGATATTCCGTGCCACGGCAGTCCCGTCAGCGGCGAGGAAGAGATGGACACCGAGGCGGCGGAAGAGACGGAAGAGTCGCGGATCGCTGCTGTCCAGAGGGGCATTACCGTCCGAACCGGGCCTTATGATATAGGTTCCGAAATCATTCGGAAGATTCCATCCGAAGCGTATTTCCCCTCCCACATTGGCCCCGGTGAAGGCGTTTCCGACACCGCCACCTATGTGGGGAATGAAGTCGTAAGTGAGACCGCGTCCGTATTCCGTCCGAAGCAGGCGCCATTTGCGCTCAAAGAAGGCATTGATGATCGGTTCATCGCGAAGCTGATGATCCCACCCCTGGGGGTCGGTTGCGGCGACCCACCGATGAGAGACTTTCTGCCCAGCCTCGACATAGGAATGAGGACCGATGATTCCCACGTTGAATTCGAGGGTGTCCATCTGCTGTGTGTTCTTGCCATGGAATCCGACTGCCAGATATGTGATGCCGGCGTAAGGCCGTTCATCAGCCATGAGATCACTGCGCTCTATCTCCTCCGGTGTATACATGCCCTGTCCGAATGAGAACGATACGGAGCGCCGATACCCCGGTTTATTGATAAAAGGCAGCTGTTCAATAAGCGGGTAACCCCACTCGGGAACGAACGGGGTGTCTCGATGTTCCGTCAGATCGGGCGAGACCCATGAAAGCTTTATCCCACTCGTGTACTCCCGGTCCGTGTTGTAGAAGAAATCATTTTCCATATACAGGGTAAAGGTACTCATGCGCCGCGCGATATCATCTTCCGCGTGGGCCTGCCAGGGCGGGATGAATATACAGCAGAGGAGAAATATGAAAAACAGCTTCGCAGATATAGGGCTATCCGTTTTCACAATGCGTGAGATCTACAATAGTTTTACCGGCCTGTCAAGCCTGATGAGAGGGCTATGTCGCCGGGGGCATTCACAATTTTCTTGACAGCAATTCGCAAAGGCTGTAAGTTGACCGCCTAGTTCAAAAAATGACCGGGTGGTTTTGGGGCATGACGGGCGATAAGAAGCAGGAGCGCAGAAAGGCACTGGAGGCCCTGACGAGGCAAGGCATTCTTGATGCCGCTATCGGCCTGCTGATGCGCGACGGTATCCAGGGCCTGACGATGGACCGGGTGGCAACGGAAGCCGGCGTTGCGAAGGGAACGCTGTACGTCTATTTCACAAACAAGGAAGAGATCCTGGACGCGACCGTTGATGCGAGCTTTGATCCCCTGATCAGAGAACTGTCTGTCCTGTTGGATGACGATCATGCCCCTGACAGGAAGCTGGCGGAATTTTCTCTCTGCCATTTGCGGTTCTTCGACGAACACAGGGAACTGATCCGTGTTATTTTTTTCGATCGGGAGAGAATGCACTCCGAGAGAAACCATTATACCGACAGTAGGTATCGCACCTTTGTACAGCGGGTGGCCGAGGTTCTGGATGAGGGGGTTGGGCAGGGTCTGTTTTCTCCCCTGGACTCGATGAAGGTCGCCGCCATGTTTGTCGAAGCCAATATGGGAATGGTGATGCAGCGTATCCATGACGGGATCTCAGGTGATGTTGAAAAGGACGCGCGGCAGGTTACAGACATATTCATGGGGGGATTAAGGAACAGGAAATAAGGGGCAAGCCGGATTATTCAGCCGCATAAAACTCCAGACTCTTGTCTGGAGATGCAGCGGTAGCCCGGAGGGCTCAAGCAGATTTAAGCTTGTAGCCCAAAGATGCCCCCGGCTCCTGCCGGGGGAGTATCACTTTAATCACTTGAAGGGCGAGGAAGGCATATGCCATAATCCCCTGAGTGCGAGATCTTCAGGGGTTCATTCGCAGCGTTTTGCTTCGAGGGGGTTCGTTTTGTTTATCATTTATAATAGGAGAGTCTGATGCAATTCAATAGAACTGTTTGCAAATCTCTTACATGGGGAGTGGTCCTGATGGCCCTGTTGGGTGGCTTGTTGCTGGGAGGGTGTGATGGCGGCGATCGATCACAACCCCCGCGACCGGCACCGGAGGTGGCTGTGGTAACGATTCAGCCGCAAGAGGTTATACTGACCACTGAATTGCCGGGCCGCACCTCTGCCTTCCGTGTCGCTCAGATCCGACCACAGGCCAGCGGCCTCATACAGAGACGTCTCTTTACGGAAGGATCCGATGTCAAAGCAGGGCAGGCCCTCTATCAGATTGATCCCGCCCCCTTTCAGGCGGCGCTCGACAATGCCAAGGCCGCCCTTGGCAGGGCTGAGGCCAACCTGCCTGCTATCCGGGGGCGCGCCGAGCGTTTCAAGGAATTACTCGGCGACAAGGCCGTAAGCCAGCAGAATTACGACGACGCGGCAGCCGCCCTGAACCAGATCCAAGCCGATATCCAGTATTATCGAGCGATGGTGGAGACAGTTCGGATCAACCTGAGCTACGCGCGGATCACGTCGCCCATTTCCGGCCGCATCGGCAAATCCAGCGTGACTGATGGAGCCATCGTGACGGCCTACCAGCCCGTCCCCCTGGCAACCATTCAGCAACTCGATCCTATTTATGTGGATGTGCCTCAATCCACCACCGAGGTGCTGCGGTTGCAGCGGCGGATGGCGGATGGCCGGCTTACTCACGACGGGACAGGCCAGAATGCCGTTCAGATCATCCTGGAGGACGGCACAACCTACCCCCTGAAAGGAAAACTCCAATTCCGCGACGTTTCAGTGGATCCGACTACCGGTTCCGTGATTCTGAGAATGGTCTTCCCAAATCCGAAGGGTGTTCTCCTGCCGGGGATGTTCATCCGGGCGGTGGTGGAAGAAGGGGTCAATCAACAGGCGATCCTTGCTCCTCAACAGGCCGTTTCCCGCACCCCGAAGGGAGATCCCTTTGTGCTGATCGTGGATGCCGAGGACAAGGTCCAGCAGAGAATGATCACGCTCGATCGCGCTATCGGCGATGCATGGTTTGTTTCATCCGGTCTCGCGCCAGGCGAGCGGGTGATCGTCGAAGGGTCGCAGAAGGTGAGACCCGGCGTTTCCGTGAAGGCTGTTCCTTTTGAAGCCGGTAGCGAAAAAATGAGCGAGGACAGTAACAATACAACCCCGCTGCCTGCAAAATCGAATTGACGGAGGCGTGTGATGTTATCGAAATTTTTTCTGGAACGTCCGGTGTTCGCCTGGGTCATCGCTATCATCATCATGGCCGCCGGCGGTCTAGCGATCTACAATCTGCCCATCTCTCAGTATCCCCCAATCGCTCCGCCGACCATCTCCCTGTCTGCCGCCTACCCGGGGGCCTCGGCCGAGACCGTGGAAAACAGCGTGACCCAGATCATCGAGCAGAAGATGACCGGCTTCGAGAATCTGCTGTATATGTCGGCGACCAGCGACTCGGCGGGCACCTGCCGTATCGATCTGACCTTTGAGGCCGGAACCGACCCGGACATCGCGTGGACGCAGGTCCAGAACAAGCTCCAACTTGCCATGTCGAGCCTCCCCGACGTGGTTCAGAAACAGGGAGTCAGCGTTCGCAAATCCACCCAAAACTACCTCCTGTTCGTGGGGTTGATCTCGGAAGACGGCAGCATGGACGGCAAGGATCTGAGGGACTACGCCAAATCCAACATGGAGAGTATCCTGGCCCGGGTGCCGGGGGTGGGCGAGGTTGAGGTCTTCGGCGCCGGGTATGCCATGCGTGTCTGGCTCGATCCCGACAAACTGACGGCATATCGTCTTACGGTGCAAGAGGTGATCGCGGCGCTCAAGGCCTACAACGTGGAAATCTCAGCCGGGCAGTTGGGAGGGGTCCCCGCGGTGAAAGGCCAGCGCCTGAACGCCTCCATCGTCGTCCAGAATATGCTCAAGACGCCCGACGAGTTCGCTGCCATCCCCATTCGAATTAATCCGGACGGCTCCGTCGTGAGAATCGGCGATGTGGGCCGGACGGAACTGGGGACCGAGTACTACGATGTCGAGACCGCCTATAACGGAATGCCCATCGCGGGGATCGCCGTACGGCAGGCGGCCGGTGCCAACGCCCTGGATGTGGCCAACGCCGTCAAGGCAAAGATGGCGGAGATGCTCCGGTTCTTGCCCGCAAGCATGAAGGTCGTCTACCCCATGGACAGCACCCTCTTCATCAAGGTGGCCATCAATGAGGTGGTGAAGACCCTCTTCGAGGCGATCCTCTTGGTTTTCCTGGTTATGTGGCTGTTCCTGGGCAATATGCGGGCCACGCTGATCCCGACGATCGCGGTCCCCGTCGTGATCCTGGGGACCTTCGCGATGCTGGGAGTCTTCGGTTTTTCAATCAACATGCTGACCATGTTCGCCATGGTGCTGGCCATCGGCCTTCTTGTGGACGACGCCATCGTGGTGGTGGAAAATGTCGAGCGGATCATGGCCGAGGAAGGACTCCCCCCTCGGGAGGCCACGGCCAAGTCCATGGAACAGATCACCAGTGCCCTCATCGGCATCGGGCTGGTGCTCTCGGCGGTCTTCGGCCCCATGGCGTTTTTCCCCGGCTCCACCGGCGTCATCTACCGCCAGTTCTCCGTGACCATCATCGCTTCCATGCTCCTGTCGGTGGCCGTGGCATTGATCCTGACGCCGGTCCTCTGCGCCGCGCTTCTCAAACCGGTCAAGGCCGGCCATGAGCCGGCTGAAAACGCGATCTTCTTCCTGCGTCCCTTTTTCCTATGGTTCGATCGCATGTTCTTCGGAATCAGAGACCGATATGTTCGGCTTGTCGGACATTCCCTTGCCAGGAAATTCCGCTACCTGATCATTTTCCTTCTGATCGTGACGGGCATGGGTTTTCTGTACCTCCACATGCCTACCGCCTATCTGCCCGATGAAGACCAGGGGACGCTGTTCGCCCAGGTAATCCTCCCGAGCGGCTCGACGCTGGAACAGACCCAGACGGTCTCGAAGCAGATCGAAGCCTATTTTCATGAAAAGGAAAAAGAAGCGGTGTTGTCTACCTTCATCATTTCCGGCTATGGTTTTTCCGGGAGGGCACAGAATAACGGCATGGTGTTCATCAAGCTGAAGGACTGGGAACTCCGCGACCGGGACGATCTGAGAGTCAAGGCAGTCGCCGGGCGGGCGACGAAAGCCCTTGCAAGTATCCGGGGTGCCATGGTCTTTGCCTTCCCCCCTCCTGCCGTTCCCGAGCTGGGCATGGCCAAGGGGTTCGATTTTCAGCTGCTCGACCGAGGGGGGCTCGGACACGAGAAGCTCATGGAGGCTCAATACCAGCTCCTCGACATAGCGGCAAAAGACCCGAGACTGACTTCCGTCCGGCCCAACAGCATGAAGGACGTGTCGGAATACCGCATCGACGTGGACTGGGAGAAGGCGGGCGCTTTGGGGGTCCCCATCACCTCTATCCACCATACGATCTCGGCGGCCTTCGGGGGTTCCTATGTCAACGACTTTGTTCAGGGGGGCAGGGTCAAAAAGGTATACGTCCAGGCGGACGCCCCCTACCGTATGTTGCCCAAGGACCTTGAAAAACTTTACGTCCGGAATACGGCCGGGATGATGGTCCCCTTTTCCTCCTTCGCCTCCGGCCGGTGGACCTCCGGTCCTCCCAGGCTGGCGCGCTTCAACGGTTCTCCTTCCATCAACATCTGGGGGGAGCCGGCACCGGGGAGAAGCTCGGGAGAGGCCATGCAGGCCATGGAGGAGGCGGTTGGAAAACTGCCTAGTGGTATCGGTTTCGACTGGGCCAGCCTCTCCTACCAGGAAAAGATGTCGAGTACGCAGGCGCCGCTCCTGTACGCGTTCTCCATATTCGTGGTCTTTCTGTGCCTGGCGGCACTGTACGAGAGCTGGACTATTCCGATCTCGATCCTGCTGATCCTCCCCCTTGGTGTTATCGGGGGCATCATCGCCACGAGCATGCTGGGGCTGGCCAACGACATATATTTCCAGATCGGTCTTCTGACCACACTGGGTCTGGCCACAAAGAATGCCATCCTGATCGTCCAGTTCGCCAAGGCCGGACTGGAAAAAGGCATGGGGCTTATCGAAGCCACCCTGGAGGGGGCAAAGCTCAGATTTCGCCCGATCATCATGACCTCACTCGCCTTCGGTTTCGGGGTTCTGCCCCTTTCCATCAGTACCGGTGCCGGAGCAGGGGCCATGAACGCCATCGGTACCAGCGTATTGGGGGGGATGGTGACCGCCACCGTCCTGGTGATTATTTTTGCGCCCCTCTTCTATGTCTTGATCGAAAAGCTCTTCGGCAAGCAAAGGAAACGTGAATCAGCCGAAACGGCCGATGTAAATCCATCGGAGGACCAATAATATGAATAGAAACTTGTTTCTTCTACTGGGTGTGATCGTCTTTTCCCTGGGCGGCTGCTCCCTGGCCCCGGAATACAAAAGGCCCGAGGCTCCGATTCCTGCGGATTGGTCCAGCACCGCTGCCTACAGGGAGCCCGAGGCCTCAACCGGCACCCCGGTCCAGGTCGTGCCGGAGCTGAGGTGGCGGGAGTTCTTTGCCGATGAACGCCTTCAAAAAATTCTCGAGATTGCCTTGAGCAACAACCGCGATCTGCGCCTCGCGGCCTTGACTGTTGAAAGGGCACGGGCGCTTTACGGCATTCAAAGGGCGCAGCTGCTGCCGACGGTAGATGCGGTCGGGAGCGGAAGCAGGGAACGCGTACCTGCCGATCTTTCTTCTACCGGGAGCGCTGTGATCTCCGAAAAATACGGTGTCAATCTCGGCATCACTTCCTGGGAGATCGACTTTTTCGGTCGTATTCGCAACCTGAAAGATCGGGCGCTGGAAGAATACCTCGCCACGGATCAGGCCCGCAGCAGTGCGCAAATTTCGCTGGTATCCGCGGTAGCAGGGGCGTATCTGGCCCTGGCTGCGGACCGGGAAGTCCTCACACTTGCGCGGTCCACGATGGAAACACAGCAGGCCGCCTACGATTTGATGCAAAAACGTTACGATGTCGGAATCGTGAACGAACTGGAACTACGCCGATCCCAAACACAGGTTGATGCGGCCCGCGGGGACCTCGCCCGCTACATCCAACAGGTGGCGAAAGATGAAAACGCCTTGAACCTTTTACTTGGTTCACCGGCGCCGAGCAACCTGTTACCGGTTGATTTGAGCAGTGTCATTCTTCCAAGAAAGATTTCTCCCGGTATGAGCTCCGAGGTTCTTCTCCTCCGCCCCGACATCCTTCAAGCCGAACACCGACTTAAAGGGGCCTATGCCAACATCGGTGCCGCCCGTGCTGCTTTCTTCCCCCGCATCTCCCTGACGACCGCCATCGGAACTGCAAGCGCCGATCTGTCGGGGCTCTTTAAAGACGGATCGAGTACGTGGAGTTTCGCGCCGCGGGTTGCCATACCGATTTTTGATGCCCGCACGTGGTCGGCATACAGGGTGACCAAAGTAGACAGGGAAATCGCCTTGGCCCAATACGAGAAGGCCATTCAAACGGCCTTCAGAGAAGTGGCCGACACCCTTGCCGAGCGGGGCACGATAGATCAGCAGATAGCGGCGCAACAATCCCTGGTACATGCCGTTGCGGAAACCTATCGCCTCTCAAATAAACGCTATGCAAAGGGGATTGACAGCTACCTGGGCGTCCTTGATGCGCAGCGATCTCTTTATGCAGCGCAGCAGGGGATCATTGCGCTCCGCCTGGCCAGACTTGCCAACCAGGTGATGCTGTACGCGGTACTGGGTGGAGGGAGTGAATAATTCTCCCCGCTTACGGTAACCGACCAGGGGCAGGGAACAATACGGCGCTTTGGACGGGCCGGAAACCGCCCCGTCCTTCATCCGTTATACCCTGTCGGGCCCCGTCTTATAGCGGTTGTAGTAGGAGAAGACCTTCTTGATGTAGAAGTGTGTGGTCTTGAATGGTGGTATACCCTTATATTCCCTGACCTTTCTGCTTCCGGCGTTGTATGCCGCGAGGGCCATACTGACGTCTCCGTCGAACCGGTCGAGGAGCCGTTTAAAGTATCTAACCCCGCCGTGTATGTTATGCTCAGGATTAAAGCTGTCCTCCACACCGAGGGCCTTTGCTGTTGCGGGCATGAGCTGCATGAGCCCGCGTGCGCCTCTCCTGGAGATAGCCTTGGGATTGTAGCTCGATTCCGCCATGATGATGGCCTGTATCAGCGCAGGCTCTACTCCATAGCGATCCGATGCCTCTTGTATAATAGCAAAGAAGCGGGGGTCGACCTCTCCCGATGAAGAACTTCCCGGTGATTGAAAGGTGGGGGCTGAAGAGACTACTTCACCACTCGATATTTGAAAATGATTGTAACTGCTGAATATCTCTGGAGAAATTAAAAGCACAACCGTTCCGATGATAAATGCCATCCGGCGCATCGAAGCGGTGTGCCGGCGTAACGGCAAATCCTCGTTCACGATAACCTCCTGTAATAACCGAACAGGCCCTTATTTGGTGGCGAGGGTAAAGGAATAGGAGTGATATGTCAAGAAAAAAATGCCTATTTTATGGGAACAACGAGTAATATCGGCTAGATAAATGTGCGTACGGGGACGCCTTTTTGCGCCAGATATTCCTTGATTTGGGCCACGGTATAGCGCTGGTAATGGACCATTGAGGCAATGAGTGCCGCATCTGCGCCCGATGAGTTGAAGACATCATACAGGTGCTGGGGCTCTCCCGCGCCTCCGGACGCGATGACCGGGATAGAAACGGCTTCGGAGAGGAGAGAGGTCAGGATGAGTTCATACCCCGCGTTCGTGCCGTCCGCGTCGATTGAATTGAGACATATCTCGCCGGCCCCCAGGTCTTGGGCCCGCCGGGCCCACTGGATGGCATCCATCGCCACCGGCGTTCTCCCGCCATGTATGTATACCTCGTACCCGGAGGGGATAGACGGGGTCTTTTCCACCCTCTTCGCGTCCATCCCCAGGACGATGCACTGGCTCCCGAATGCTTTGGCTCCCTTGTAGATGAGATCAGGATCCTCGACGGCGGCGGTATTGATGCTGATCTTTTCAGCCCCGGCGGCCAGGACGCGGTGCATGTCATCCAGGGAGCGTATACCCCCCCCCACCGAGAAGGGGATGAAGATCTCTTTTGCCACGTTCTCGACCACGTCTATAATGATATCCCTTTTATCGGATGAGGCGGTGATGTCGTAGAAGACCAGTTCATCCACGCCCTGTTCGTAATACTGGGCCGCCATGGCAACCGGGTCGCCTATATCGACATTCCTCTTGAATTTGATGCCCTTGGTCGTTTTCCCCTCTCTGACATCCAGGCAGATGATGATTCTCTTACTCAGCATATCTATTCCCTGCCGTTCCAGCTGCAGAAGTTTTTCAATATCTGCAGACCGTGCCGGCCGCTCTTTTCGAGGTGAAATTGTGTCGCTATGACGTTACCGTGGCCGATTATAGACGCAAATATGAGACCGTAGTCGGTCGTCGCTATGATATCCTCCTGCTTTTCAGGCGCGGGGTAGTACGAGTGAACAAAATAGAACTGTGCCCTCGCGTCCACTCCCTCGAGGAGGGGATGGGAGCGTGCAATGGATATATCGTTCCACCCCATATGCGGAATCTTGATGCCCTCGGATCGGAACCGCTTCGCCGTGCCGGGGATTATCCCCAGGCAGGGAGTGCCGTTATCTTCTTCACTTTCCCCCAGTATAATCTGTGCGCCCAGGCATATTCCGAGGAAGGGCTTCCCCTGCTCGATGGTCTCGCGGATCACGCCGTCAAGGCCTTCGCGCCGTATGATCTCCATCGCCTCTCCCGCGGCACCGACGCCCGGGAATATCACCCGTTCGGATGCAAGGATCTCATCGTGCTGTTTGGTGATCCGGCACTCTACACCGATGTGTCTCAGTGCCCGTGCAACCGACGTCAGATTTCCCGCCTCATAATCGATAATAGCAATCATTGTTTATTTGCCGTTTTCCAGGGAGTTCATGATGGCCTCCGCGATGACGTTGATTCCTTCACCCAGAAGAAATGCAACGGGGAGGGGGTCGAGATACTCGTCGTTCCACGAAACGTTGTATTCGTTGATGATATCCCTGATCTGGCCCAACTTGTCGCCGAGGACTGCTTTCTTCTCTGATGAGCTCAGGGCCTCTTTAAAGATTATGTGGAGAAGCAGTATCTTGTCTATGAAGGCCTCCCCTTCGATGAGCGAGATAATAACAAGTGGCGCGTGATCGGATTTCCCGAGCCCCGCGTACACGTCCCTGGTACTCACTATCGTTTTCTTCGCGCCGCTGAGCGGGATCGAAGTCTCCGCCCGTGACTTCATATGGAGAGAGATACCCCCTCTCTTCTCGATCAATATGGTGGTCGCCTCTGTCGGCGTTCCTTCATCGTCAAGGCCATCTATGGCATACAGCGTGTAGCCCCGTACATCGGAAATGACCTTCTGTAGCCTCCCGATGGTGAGGCCGCCCCTGCTTGTCAGGTTGTCGGGCGAGAAGCCGAGGTCCTTCAGCGAATCGAAGATCACACCCCGTGCGGCCTCCTCTTTTCTGCTGGTCCCTACCGTGACCGTTTTTGCCTGGTGCCTGATTGCGTCTATGGGCCTCGCCAGTTCATCGATGGCCCTGCCGAGGGAGATGTCCAGCATGTCGAGGGGCGAAGAAGAAACCTGCTTTTCCTTGAAGTCTATACGAAACTCTTCGAGGGGCAGTTTCCCTGAGGCGTATTTGAGCAGGAGTGTGATATCCGATGCCACATCAACCCCCAGGGATGAAAAAGATCCAAGGTTTTTGCGGGCATGAAAGGGTGCAGAAAACTCGTCTATCAATTTGTGAAGACCGGGATCTGTCAGCTTTTCAACGAGAAGACCTTCCTTCGCGTCCAGTTCATCTGTCTTGAGCAGCAGCCTCTTCCTGAAGTCGCGGATAAACTCCCCGTCTTCATTGATGGTGCAGGCCGCATAATAGCCCCACAGATGTCCGGCCAGGGTGTTCAGGATGACGGACGTCGGAAAGGATGCCTTCGGCACGTGGATCACCGAATCAGCGATGCCGTCAAAGGCCGTCTCACCTTTGTCCGCGATGACAACCACCGAAGCGGCGTGTGCCTTGAAGATCAAAACCTCCTTGGCGATATCCGCTAGCACATAGTCCGGTGTCCCGGCGACGCACGCAATGATAAGAGGTTCCGAAGAGAGATCGATATGCTTTTTGTCCTCGACGATATCCGATGAGATCGTCTTGTAACACAGCTCGCTCAGCTTGATCCGTATCTCGTCCGCGGCAACCTTGTTTGGGCCGCTCCCCACAACCGCCCAGTATCTCTTCCTCCCGGCAAGCGCGCGGGCGGTTTCCCATACATGTTCTTTCCCCGCAATCACGAGGTTCATCGCGTCGGGGGCCTTTTTGAGGCTCTCCAATACCCCGGCCGTCAGGTCATCCGGCAGGGTGCCGAGGGTCTGGGCCAGATAGAGGGCCAGGACATATCCAGCAACGATCTGGGAATAAAATGCCTTTGTCGACGCCACGGACATCTCTATGTCCCGCCCGTCGCTTGTATAAAAGACGCCGTCCGCCACATGGGTGATATCAGACTGTCTCCGGTTGACGATGGCGATCAGGTGCGCCCCCCGCTCCTTTGCCATGGCCACGGCCCTGTTGGTGTCGGTCGTTGTCCCGGATTGTGTCACCGCGATAACGAGTGTGTCCTTCATGTCTTCTTCGAGATAGAACCCGCTCAATTCAGATGCCGTCTTAGCCTCGATCGCGATGCCCAGGCCCTTTATATATGTTGAGAATGCCCCGGCGATCGCCGCGCCCGCCACAGCCGCCGTCCCCTGTCCTATCACGAAAATATTTCGTATATCTCCCCGCGAAAGGGCACCCTTCAACCTCTGGGGGATGATATCATCCCCCAGATTGAAGGTTACCTTCGCCTTCCCGTTTCCACTGTAATCAATATGGTGTTTGCCCCGCAGGGTCTTTTTGACAGACAAGGGCGCGTCCGTGATTTCCTTCAGGAGAAAGTGGGGATATCCTTTGCGGTCGATATCCCTCGTGGTGATCTGGGCCCTCTGGATCTTTTCATTCCCGCCTTCGAGGGGGTGCCCGTCATAACAGGATGCATGTCTCCCGCCGCCATCCTCCAGCACATAGAGCTGGCCCTTTGTCTCGGGCCTGCCGGGTATCCGTTCGACCTCCCCATCCATCTTGATGAAGCGAGGGGTGAGTTCCACGAGTCCGTACACCTCCGAAGAGAACATGTACTGGTTGTCGCACAGACCGATATAGAGCGACTGGCCGCTCCCCCTCAGTGCGAGGAAGACCTTCCCCGGTTCCAGGTTGCTCTGCATGGCGATGGCGTGAGATCCCTCAAAATCGTTCAGGGCCAGACGGAACGCCTTCTGAAGATCGCACCCCTCATAAAGATATTTTTCTATCTGAAGGGCGATGATCTTGGTGTCCGTGGTTACCCGGTGATCTATGAGCTCCGCCCCGTCTGCCTCGATTGATGTCCGAAGAGAGCGGTAGTTGTCTATATCTCCGTTGAGCGCGGCATGGATCGCCCAGTTGCCGGAGCCGTAGTGGGGATACTTCTTGACGGAGAGCGGGATTCCGGACGAGGTGTCAAGGCTATCTGCCAGGGTGAAATTGTTCACGGGATGGCAGTTTTCCACATTGATGGCCCCTACGGAGGCCCAGCGTGTGTGGGCGAGGAGCGTTTCATGCCCTGTCCCTCCAGTCATACATGCCCTGAGTATGTCGTCCGATTGGATCCTTTCCCTCAGATACCGAGTGTTTTCGCCCAAGGCCCCGGTGACGGAGGCCCGCTTGTAGGTAAAGGTCAGGAGCGGATCGGTGCCTGAAGACAGGCCGGACAGGGTGATGGCGCCGTCCAGAAGGTCGCCGGGAGTCGTTCTCCTCAGGAAATCTTCATAGAGTCCACCGGCCTTCAGGGTCTGCATGATGGTGTCCAGCGACGCTCGATCCTCCGGACAGAATGATATCTCTATCCCCGCAGAGTCCCTCCCCCGGATCTCTATCCGGTCCAGTGAATTGAGAAGCAGGTTGACCCTCCAGTATATGCCGAGACCCTCTCCGGACAGGGTCTCGCGTGCGGGACCGGCAAGGCGCATGGTCTTTTCCAGGTTGTCCAGGATATCCTTTTCCAGCGCCCACGCGGCGTCCTTCAGTACCTCGAGGGCTTCGTTGATGATCTCCATATCGCCCGTGGAAAGCCCGCTCGCGGCCTCCTCTATCAGGATATCTTCCCCCGACAGGAAGGAGTTCATTGCCTTCGACAGGGCGGTAAGGTCTGAGCTTCCATTGTGAGCGAAGAGGCCCAGTGGATCCTTTTTGAGGTCGAGGATGAGCCCTTCCAGTCTGTGTAGCAGCTCCCGGCCTCCCAGATAGTTCTGCGGGGCTATGGGGGTGGCGAGGAGGGTCGTGAGATTGTGTTTCCGGAGCTCTTCAAAGAGGGAGGCAATTGAACCGTCGGTGCGCTTTTCCCGCTGCGGTTTTATCGCGAGGATGCCCGCCAGGCCGCAGGGCAGGGTCGCCGGGGTCAGCGGAAAGATAATAACGGACCTGACCGGGGCGCGGTTCGGGTTGCGACCGATAAAAACACGCCACCGTTTCAGGCGCCGCAAAACAAGTGGTATATCTCCAGGTTTGAACATGACTGATATCCCGTGTAAAGCTTCTCCCGTTAGCCCCTAGTGGACTGGCTCCCTTAACCCTTGTTGGTGTTGTACTTTAAGGAGGCCCGTATAAATTCCGTGAAGAGCGGATGGGGCCTTCTCGGTTTTGATTTGAATTCGGGATGGAACTGGCAGCCCAGAAACCACGGATGATCAGCGATCTCGACTATCTCAACGAGGTTCCCATCGGGGGCGGACCCGCTTATGCGCAGTCCCCCTTTGGTAAGGACATCTTTATAGTCGTTGTTGAATTCATACCGGTGCCGGTGCCGTTCACTGATCTTCTTGTGTCCGTATGCCTCGGACGCGAAGGAGGGCTTTTCGAGAACACAGGGGTAAGCCCCCAGCCGCATGGTTCCCCCCTTATCAGAGATCTCTCTCTGTTCAGGAAGGAAGTCGATCACCGGATTCGGCGTATCGGCGTCGAATTCAGTGCTGTTGGACTTTTCCAGTTTGCAGACATTCCGTGCGTATTCAATCACCGCCATCTGCATCCCCAGGCAGATTCCAAAGAAGGGAATCCCCTGTGTCCGCGCGTAGGTGACCGTCTGAATCATCCCCTCTATACCCCGTTTTCCGAATCCCCCCGGCACCAGGATGCCGTCGATGTCGTCAAATTGACTGTCGATCCCCGTCTGCTCTAAGTGTTCCGAGTCAATGAACCGGAGCGTAACACGGCACTCGCTGGGGAGGCCGCCGTGGACCAGCGCCTCATTCAGACTCTTGTAAGAGTCCTTCCAGTCGACATATTTCCCCACTATGGCAATGATAACCTCGTGAGAGGGATTTTTCAGTTTGCGAAGCACCTCTTCCCAATCACTAAGGTCCGGCTGGCCGGTCCAGATATTGAGAAGATCGACGATCTTCTGATCCACCCCTTCCTGATGATATATGATGGGAACTTCGTAGATGTACTCCACGTCCTTGGCGGTGAAGACCGCCCCCGGTTCCACGTTGCAGAAGAGGGATATCTTCTCCCGGATCTCTTTCGACAGGAACTCCTCCGTCCGGCACAGGAGGATGTCGGGCTGGATGCCGATCTCCCGGAGGGCCTTGACGCTGTGCTGGGTGGGTTTTGACTTCACTTCTCCGGCGGCCTTGAGGTAGGGGACCCAGGTGAGATGAATGAATATCGCATTTTCTTTCCCCACTTCATTCTTGAACTGCCGTATGGCCTCCAGAAAGGGGAGGCTTTCGATATCTCCGACGGTCCCCCCGATCTCCACGATGGCCACATCGCTATCGTTTGCCGCCGCCTTGATATAATCCTTTATCTCATTGGTAATATGGGGGATTACCTGAACGGTGCCCCCCAGATACTCCCCGCGCCGCTCCTTTGATATGACCGAGAAGTATACCTGCCCGGTGGTCAGGTTGTTTTCCTTGCCGAGGTGGCTGTCGGTGAAGCGCTCGTAATGTCCCAGGTCCAGATCGGTTTCCGTGCCGTCATCGGTCACGAAGACCTCTCCATGCTGGAAGGGGTTCATTGTTCCGGGATCGACGTTGATGTAGGGATCCAGTTTTTGATGAGCGATCTTAAGCCCCCGGCTTTCCAGGAGGGCTCCTATGGAGGCTGCCGCAAGACCCTTGCCGAGGGAGGAAAGCACACCGCCGGTGATAAAGATAAATTTCGTTCGCATATATTTGCCTTCCCTTGTCTGTGTTGCCGTAAATAATCATGGGACCCGGCTTATGTCAATATACTTTTTCTCGCAATGTCCAGGACCCCCGACGTGCTGCTGTCAGACGACTGTCACCTTACGCGGGAAGATCGGCATAATCGGTCTGAATCGCCCCGCGGGGGCAGACGGCGGTACAGGTGTAACAGAGCAGGCACTTCGATTCATCTATGGTAAAGACCTCCCCGTTGCGTGTTATCGCCTCCTGGGGGCAGTTCTCAATGCATTTATCACAGAGGATGCAGGTGCCGCAGCTGATACATCGTTCGATATCACCTGCTTCTCCGCCGAAATATACGGTGCGGATCCTGTTTTTGGAAACCGGGTTCTTCTTCGGATATAGAAATTCTTCGTTATTGAGAGAAGCATGGATCTGCATGGCCGCCAGGCGTCCCATCCCGATCGCGTCGCTTATGAGTCCGGGCGCGATGATATCTCCCGCCCCGTACACCTTTGGATCGCTGCTCCGGAAGGACTTTTCGCCCGTTACCATGTAGCCACGCTCATCCAAAAAGACCGATTCAGGGAGAAACGAGGTGTCCGGTGCCTCGCCGATGCTGAAAAAGATGACATCGGCCTTTATGGTGGTTTTGTCGGTGAGGTAGATGGTCTTGGCTGTAACCTTCTCTACCTTTTTCGGCCACAGGATCTGTGTCCCAAGACTGGTTGCCATCTCCAGTTCCTTCCCGAATGCCAGGGGTTTCTGGATATCGAGGGCTGTCACCTTTTTCGCGCCCATCCGCCAGGATTCGCAGGCCATATCCATGCCGACGTTCCCCGCGCCTATGATGACCACCTCGCGTCCGCTCAGGTCCATCGGTTTCCCATCGTTGATGTCCATCAGAAATTGCAGGCCCGACAGGATTCTCTCGCCGCCCGGATACGGGATCCTCTTTGTCAGCTGTGCGCCCGTGGTGACCAGGACGGCATCGCTCTCATCATGGAGTTTCTGAAGGGTATCACGGTCTATAGTCTGGTTTTTCTGCAGTTCTATCGGCAGGGAGAAGATCCGGGCAATATCTCTATCCAGGGCCTCGTCGGAGAGGCGATCTCTGGGTATTGCCCGCCGTACCTTTCCCCCGGGGTTATTCCCGGAGTCGTATATCCTGACACGGTACCCGCGCCTCGAGAGCTGCCATGCCGCCGACAGACCGGCAGGGCCTGCGCCTATGATGGAGATCAGCTCCTCCCTTTTCTTTCCGAGCATTTTCGGCGCGAAATCGGGGTAATATTCCCTGGCAACCCGCTGGATTTCAACGGGGCCGTCCAGCATATTTCTGCTGCACCCGTCCATACAGGGGGCTGGGCAGACCGTACCGCATACCGACATCCTGAAGGGGGTGTACTCATCCATCAGGGTCTGGGCTTCGATGATCTTTTCGTCTTTGATCAGGTTCAGAAAGATCGGCGTGGGAATTCCGGTCGGACAGTTATAGGCGCACGGCGGGGTGAGATCGACGTGGAGGGGTTTGCTGGTCTTTATGTTCATCCCCGGGGTGTAGAGTTTACCAAAAGGTCGGGCGCCCTTCTTGGTGATTTTGGTAAAGTCGCCGGGGGAAATCCGTGTAAGATCTATCTCCATATCCCGGGCGTATTCCGCCAGCGCCTAGCTCAGGAAGGCACTGTCAGCGTCGTCGATATCCGAGAAGCTCGCGCCGATTCCCAGCTGATGGGGCTCGATGTGCCCCCTCACATAGATTATTCCTCCGTGGATACCGGTACCGATGTCCTGCCCCACGGGGGAACCTGCCACGTTGTTCAGGTTGAGGACCACCAGCTTTCCGCCCGCCATGTATTCCCCGCAGTAGTCCTTCGTCGTGCCGCCGATGATGAGCCAGGGGACCTGGTCCAGATATTCCTTCATGTGTATCCCGGCGCGGTACTCGACGTCCCCCTTTATAAAGACCTTCCCTCCCCGCATGGAATGGCCGGGGATCTCTCCGGCCTTCCCGTGAATGACGATCTTGCCGGCATTCATGGTGTTTCCCACGCCGTCCTGCGCGTTTCCGAATACCGTTACGCGGGAACCGTTCATGAAGGCCCCGAGATCCTGCCCCGGGGTTCCGTATACCTCCAGCAGGGCGTCGCTGTTCAGCCCTCCGCCAATGTATCGTTGCCCCAGGATGTTCTTCAGGAGGATCCTGTTTTCACCTTTGGCGAGATATCCCCGTATATGTCTGTTCAGGGATTTATAATACAGTCCCTTTGTGTCTATCGTCAGCATGTTATTTATGCACCGGCGTGTTTGATTTCTAAGATTCTCAGTTCTTCTTCGTTCAACCCGACCCCTCTGAGCCTGTCGCGATTGCTTCGGAGGGCCTCTATGGCGCTGATGCCCATCGATCCCATCAGCTCCTTCATCTCTTCCCCCCACGCGTGGAGGAGATTTTTGAGGGCCTGCGTCGCCTGCTCGACATCGATCCGTTCCGCAAGACCCGGCTTGTTCGTTGTGATCCCGTAGGCGCACTTACCGCTGAAGCACCTCTGGCATAACCCGCATCCGAGCGCTACCAGGACAGGTGTTCCGATATAGACGGCATCAGCACCCAGGCAGATGGCCTTCAGTACATCGGACGAGCACATGATCCCCCCCGAGGCTACGAGGCTGACGGTATCCCTGATCCCCTCTTCACGCAGGCGTGTGTCGGCGGCGGATATGGCGAGCTCGATGGGAATTCCCGTGCTCTGCCGTATCTGAAGCGGGGTCGCCCCCGTGCCGCCCCTGAATCCGTCGATGGCTATGATATCCGCGCCGGCCCGCGCAACCCCGCTCACTATCGGGGCAACGTTATGCACGGCGGCGATCTTGACGGAGACGGGGACCTTGTATTCCATGGCCTCCTTGATTGCGTAGATGAGCTGCCGCAGGTCCTCGATGGAGTATATGTCGTGGTGGGGGGCGGGTGACAGGGCGTCGCTCCCCTCTGGTATCATCCTCGTCTCCGAGATGGCCTTCAACACCTTTTCGCCGGGCAGGTGGCCCCCAATCCCCGGTTTCGCGCCCTGGCCTATCTTGATCTCCACGGCCGCGGCCGATTTCAGGTAGTCTTCGCTGACGCCGAACCGCCCCGAGGCGACCTGGACGATCGTGTTTTCCCCGTATATCCTCAGATCCTTGAAAAAGCCGCCTTCCCCCGTGTTCCAGTACGTCCCGACATCCTTCGTCGCACGGGCCTCCGCCTCCTGGACCCGTTTGTTCACGGCGCCGAAACTCATGGCCCCGAACATGATCGGAACGTCCAGTTTGAGCTGAGGCCCGATCTCTTCCCCGTACTGTGCGGGTTTTCTTCCCAGATACCGACGAATCTCCATCGGCTCTCTCAGGGGATCGATGGAGGGATTGGTTACCTGGCAGGCATCGAACATGATATGGTCGAAGTATCGCTTCTGCGGCCCTGTCGCGCCGTTTCCGACTAGTAGAACGCCCCCCTCATCCCCCGCCTGCCGCCAGATGTTACTTGCGTAATCGGATGTCCAGTATCCGTGAGAGGTATGCATCGGCTGAAACTCGATGTGGATCGCGCCCTCGGGGCACATCTTCACGCACCGCTGGCAGGAATTGCACGCGGTGAGATTTGCCCGGGGCCGGTAGCGCACCTCCCCATCATCATCCTTTACCGGGTGCATGGATATCTCTCCGAAGGAGCACTCCTTCGAGCAGATACTGCAACCGTTTTTGTAGTCGCACCTTTCGATATCAAACTCGGGGTGAAAGGCGGGGATCGTCTTCCAGTTGTTTTCCATGCCGTTCATCAGACCGCTTCCTTATATCCTTCGAGCATATCGATCATAACCGGTTCACCGCCCCTCGGTGACCATATCCTGTCCACCTCTGGGGACAGAAACCGTATGCTGCACTCTTCGGATGACGCGTAGTAGGTGTTCCCCACCTGTGCGCACACGACGGGACGAAGCTTATTACGGTCATTGAGGACTATCGCGCCGTCCCGATGTGTCAGGACGATGCCGAAGGGGCCGTTGACAATGGCGGTGCCGTAAATCTGTCTGAGATACCGGTCCTTCTCGTCGCCTCTCCTGTCGATTTCCTCCCAGAGGGCCGGAGCCATAACATAGCAGGCATCCCTCTTAGAGAGTCCGTCTCTCCTGGTGAGCTTGTCGTATATATACGAAATGACCTCCGTGTCCGTCTGCAGGAGACACTGGTATCCGTTCATCTCAAGCCACCGCACATTGGTGCCGTAGCTGGTTATCTCGCCGTTGTGGACGACCGTTTTGTCGAGGATCGTAAAGGGGTGAGCGCCGCCCCACCATCCGGGCGTATTGGTGGGGAACCGGTTGTGGGCCACCCACATATAGCCCTGGTAGTCTTCGATGCGGAAGTAGTCCGCAATATCTTCGGGATACCCCATTCCCTTGAATACGCCGACATCCTTCCCTGAAGAGACCACGAAGGCATCTTGCATAGAGTTGATGTGCATGACGATCTCGACGATATAATCCTCCTCCGTCTGCTGCGGAGAGAGGAACTCCTCTATGGGCTTGAGGAAATACCGCTTGAAGTAGGGTCCCCGGGGTATGCGGTCGTTCGGATAGACCGGTATCTGCTCCGACTGGTATACATTCGCCCTGCTCTGGAGGTAGTCTTCGACGGCTGAAACGGCCGGGTTGTGCCGGTCCCCCTCATACATGATATGGAAGGCGTATTTGTCCCTGTTTTCGGGATACGCGCCGTAGACGGCAAAGCCGCCCCCCAGGCCGTTTCCCCGGTCCCTCTGGATACGGATGGCCTCCTGTATATGGCTTCCATCAATACGGTGTCCGTCGGTATTGATAATCCCCACTATCCCGCACATGACATACCCCTTCGTAAATAAAAATAAGCACCGATAGTGTCTATTGTCCTTCGGCTGAGACAGACGCCCTCCGGTGCAGATCAACAAGCCATAAAAAATTAGAATATATCCTTTTTGCCTGGGTGTAAAGTGTCCCTTCTATTGTTTCAAAGGTTCGCACGCACCCATCGCGGGAAGGCATCGTCTCCGCCCAGTCGAGCAACATGTCCCGCGTCATCTCAATATGAAACTGGAGGGCGTACGCGTTGCGGTATCTGAAGGACTGGTTCGGGCATGCCCCCGAGGTCGCGAGGAGTTTTCCCCCGTACGGTATGTCGAAGGTGTCCTCGTGCCACTGAAAGACCTGCATCGTGCCGGGGATACCTTCGAACAGGATATCCTTGCTTCCGGCATTTGTGAGGGAAACGCTCCCCCCCCCACCTCCTTGTGGGAGGCCTTGACGACGGGAGCGTAACAGGCCTTGGCGATCAGCTGGGCGCCAAGGCAGATGCCGAGTGTGGGGATGTTGGCATTGATAACCCTTCTGAGAAACTCGGTTTCCTCACGCAGAAAGGGATATTTGCCCTCCTCGTAGACATTCATCGGTCCGCCCATCGATACAAGGGCATCAAAGCCGCCGATATCATCCGGGAATGGATCACCCTTATAAGCTTGAACGGTTCGAATCTCCGCCTCTACTCGGCCCAAAAAACTCCCAAGCGTTCCCGGCCCTTCAGCCTCCGCATGTTCAACAATCAACACCCTTGTCATAATATATATTCGGTTACAGTATCGACAGATACTTGTCTATCTCGTAGTCACTGACGTGTGTCCGATACTGATCCCACTCCATTTTTTTGTTTGCTATGAACTTCTCGAAGATATGATCGCCCAGTGCCTCCCTCACGAGATCGCTCTGTTCGGTAATAGCGATGGCCTCTCCCAGGCTACCGGGGAGGGAGTCGATGCCGTTGGCCTCACGTTCGGCAGCGGTCATCTCAAAGATGTCCTCTTCAATCGGGTCGGCCAGCGAGTATCCTTCCTCCATACCCTTCATGCCTGCCGCCAGCATTACCGCAAAGGCGAGGTACGGGTTGCAGGCGGGATCGGGACAGCGGAACTCCATACGAGTGGCGTTTGCCTTGCCCGGTTTGTACATCGGAACGCGGATGAGGGCGGAGCGGTTTCTCCGTGCCCATGAGATGTACACGGGGGCCTCATAGCCCGGCACCAGCCTCTTGTATGAATTAACCCACTGCGCAACGATCGATGACAGCTCTTTGGCATGTTTGAGCAGCCCCGCGATGTAGCATTTTCCTGTTTTAGACAGATAATATTTGTCGCCCGGATCGTAGAAGGCATTGCCCCCCTCTCCGAAGAGGGATTGGTGCACGTGCATGCCGCTTCCGTTTTCGCCGAAGATGGGCTTCGGCATGAACGTGGCGTACACGCCGTGCTGCATGGCCACCTCTTTAACGGTCAGACGGTATGTCATCGCCGCGTCGGCCATCGCAAGGGCCTCCGTATAGCGCAGATCGATCTCATGCTGGCTGGGAGCAACCTCGTGGTGGCTGTACTCCACAATAATCCCCATGGATTCCAGGGCCGTGATCGTATCGCGCCGAAGATCGCTGGCGACATCCAGGGGGGTCAGGTCAAAGTATCCCCCTCGATCGAGGGGTTCGGTTCCCTCCGAATTTTTGAAATAGAAGAATTCAAGTTCCGGGCCCACATTCAGGGTATACCCCATATCCGCGGCCTTTTTAAGATTTCTCTTGAGCGCCCAGCGGGGGTCCCCTTCGTACGGGGTGCCGTCCGGTTTCAGGATATCGCAGAACATACGGGCGACATTCTCATCCCCGCTTGCTCGCCAGGGGAGAACCACAAAGGTGCTCGGGTCGGGCATCGCCACCATATCGCTCTCTTCGATCCGCGCGAACCCTTCTATGGACGAGCCGTCGAAGCCCATGCCCTCTTCAAAGGCGAGCTCCAGCTCCCGGGGCGAGATGGCGAAGCTCTTGAGAACACCGAGAACATCCGTGAACCACAGGCGGACAAACTTTACATTCTTCTCCTTTACCTGTTTCAATACGTGTTCTTTGTCTTTTCCAGCCATCTTTTTTCCCTCCCATACACGACAGGATTTGTCTTATGTTTCCCGTATACCACAAAGCAACATCGATGCCAGCACGTACCGCAACGTGACAAGGCAAGGCATGCGCTTGATATATTGGGGGTTTTTGTCGAAGAAACCGAAGGCCGATGCGCCCAGTTTTATGATCAGGGTACATATTTGTAGGATAAAAACGCTGTGACTACCTCTATGTTCGAAACCGCCGGGGATCGATCCCATACTTGCTGATGCGGAGCCCTATAATCCTTTCTGTGAGACCGAGATTCTTGGCGGCCTTGGCCATATTGCCGCGGGATGTCTTGAGGGCATCCATAATGAGGTCATGTTCCAGATGATCCAACTCTTCCTGCAGGGTGCCGCTGAACGATGTTCCCGAATAGCCCGATGTCTGAAGCGACGGTGGGAGGTGATAGCCGTAAATGACGCCGTCGGTACTCAGGAGCGATGCCCGTTCTATGCAGTTTTCAAGTTCCCGTACGTTCCCCGGCCAGTGGTAGCTCATAAACATGTCCAGGGCGTGCGTACAGATCCGGGATATCTGTTTGTTATTGATCTTGGAGTAGCGCTCCACGAAAAAATCGGCCAGATGGGATATATCGGTCTTCCTCTCGCGAAGGGGGGGTATATAGATGGGGAACACGTTCAGCCGGTAATACAGGTCTTCTCTGAACTTGCCCTCTTCCATAAGGGTCTCGAGATTGCGGTTTGTCGCCGCGATAATCCTGACATCCGTCTTGATCGGCGCATTCCCTCCGACCCTCTCAAATTCCCGTTCCTGCAGCACGCGCAAGAGCCGTATCTGCACGGTAGGGGAAAAATCTCCCACCTCGTCAAGGAATATGGTCCCCCCGGAGGCCATCTCAAACCGCCCCTTCCTCTGGGACACGGCTCCCGTAAAGGACCCCTTCTCATGGCCGAAGAGCTCGCTCTCAAGGACCGTCTCAGGAAGCGCCGCGCAGTTGACCTTTATAAAGGCCTTTTGGGCCCTGAGGCTGTTGTAGTGGATGGCGTTGGCGACCAGTTCCTTCCCCGTTCCGCTCTCACCTCTGATCAGGACCGTGGCCTGGCTCTTGGACACCTGTGCTATCAGCTGGTACACGTCCTGCATTCCCTTTGATTTTCCTATGATATTGGCTGGGTGGAATTTTTCCTTGAGTTCATTCTGCAGGCGCAGGTTTTCCTGAATCAGAAGTTCGCGTTCCTCCTGTGTCTCCTGACGGAGGCGAACGGCCTGCGCGATCATCGATGCGATCAGGGTCAAAAGCCGCATGTCTTTCTTGAGAGGAGCGGCTCCATCGAAGAGACGGTCGGCGCTTAATGTCCCTATGACCTCCCGCCCCAGTTTGATAGGCACGCAGATAAATGAGACATCCTGCTTGTTGATATCCTTCCGGGAGCCGGTACGGTCCAGAAAGAGCGGTTCGTCGGAGATGTGCGGCACGATAACGGCCTTCCCAGTCTCGACCACCTTTCCGGTGATGCCCTCTCCCACCTGGTATTTCCCGCGCCTCTTCTCTACATCGGAAAGGCCGTGAGCGGCCTCTATGTAGATTTCTCCGCTCTTCCGGTTCAGCAGCGTCAACGTGCCATGCGACATTCCGACACGCTCCGCCAGGGTGTTGAGCACCGGGCCAACCACCTCGCGGATATCCATGCTGCGTCCCAGTGCCTGGCTTATTTCCCACAGGAGCGACAGTTCCTCGATTTCTCTTCCCTTGGAAAGCTCTTTTTCGCTCTGGGCAGGTTTCATATAAGACTCGTTCCCTCGCGTAGAGTAGGATTTTGCTTGGAATAATGTTACCAGATTGTAGGATTTAACGGCCCGAAAGTCAAGTCAGAACGGCAGTGACAGCGACTATTTTTTGCCACACGCTGTTTTGTGTCTTAGATACGCAATATTTCCAATTACATAAAGCAGTGGGGGTCGCGGGCTTCAAAGATGTCAAAGCCCTGTCCGTACATAACGGCGAGACATCCGCCACAGACGGGTCGGATTGAACAGGATTGGCATGCCTGGGTCCCGGCGCGGTAACGGCGGGCGGCATCGGAATCATATATCTCACCGATGCTCTGGTGGTAGACATTGCCGATGTATGAGGGGAACTTGCGACAGGCGTGGGCTTCTCCGTCGGGCAGAATGGCGATAAAGTTAAATGCCGCGCTGCATCCGTAGCCGGCGCAGCCTCCGAAGAGCGCCTCGCCTCGTTTATGGAGGATGATGTTGGTGAGATTATCCTTCAGGGACATCACGGGGTTTGTCTTCGCGGCCTCGACGTAGTCGGTCAGAAAATCTCTGTATTCATCACGGCTGGGGATGGCAAGCTGCGCCCCCTCTCCGACCTGGGACAGACGATTAAAGGTAAAGCTGTCTGCCTCGTTGCGTAATAGCTCGGCAAGGGGCAACACCTGATCGATGTTGTCTCTGGAAAGGGTGAGCATGACCTGAGCCTGAATCCCAAGGTCCCGGAGAATCGGCAAGAAGGCCAGAACATCTCTGCAATTTCCATCTCCCCGGATATAATCGTTGTATTCCTCAAGCCCCTCAAGACTGACCTGATAGTGGGACGGTTTTTGAATCTCTACTATTCGCTCCAGGGTTTCCCGTGGTGCGGGATTGCCAAGAATGGCCGTTACGAACCCCCGTTCGGAGGCGGCCTGGTCCAGATCAAAAAAGTGGGGGTGGAGGAGGGGGCAGGGGTTCTCGGTGGATCTTTTGTGCGGGATTAAGGGGACGGGGATAAGGGTCTCCTATGCGGCGACGAATCTGTCGCCGATCCGGGATACCCGCCCGTGCCGTTCCATTCTCAGAAGGTGTTTCTTGATCGTGATGAACTCCCACATGTATACCCAGGCGTCCACGTGGAATTTCCTGCCGTATATCAATCCCAGCCGAGCCACCTCTTCCAGCGAAAGGGGCGCGGAGAGGACGGAGAGTATCTGCCTGTCTCTCTCATCGATAACCGCCAGATAGCCGTCCATGCCTGCCCGGAATTCTTCCCTGCTGAGGGTCCCCATTTCATGGCCGGTTATGAAGAATTCGGCATCGACGTTCTCTACCTCCCGGCACGATGAGATAAACTGATCGATATCGCCGTCGGACCCGGCATACCAGGGCCCGAACGGTGTGAGATCCAGATCCGCCACATAGATCGCGCCGTACCGGGGGAAGTACATGCAACTGAAACCGCCTGAGTGTCCCGGGGCGCCGATGACGTGCATCTGCGTCTTTCCGAAATCCAGGACTTCCCCCCATTTGTATTCCCCATCCAGCCGGGCGGTTGAGAGCCACCATTCGTGGTTGTTCTGGGGGGAATAGGGGCTTCTCTCGGTCGTGGGGTCGGCGATCCGCCCAAGCCAGCCATCGACCCACTCCTTCCCGTACACCTCCTCTATGCCGATGACCGGGGGGATCGCCCTCCTGTCGCGAAAGCAGGGGGCCTCCTTGTCGTTGATGAGGATTCTGGATTCATCGAAGAGATAATTGTAGGAGATATGGTCAAAGTGAAAATGCGTGTTGAACACCATGTCGACATGGTGCTTCTTTTTCAGTTCGGTCAGTCGCTGCTGCCCCGCTCCGGGATCGACCAGGACCTTCACGTCATCGTCGATAAAAATAGAACGACAGTACGGGTATCGACTGCCGTCTTCTCCATCTACAACCTTTATAGGGCCGAATTGGAGTGTAATGTCACTTCTCCTTTGTGGGTTGCTTTCCGATACGCCCCTGCCGCGTATCTCTGAGGGCCCATGATATACCTGTCAATGCTGGACAGGTCAACCATTTGTCGATATTTTTGTCCTGGAATTTTCATCCGTCCGGCGGCAGAATACCTGACAGGAAATGTGTCAGGGCATGTGGCAGGGAAGATACCCTGAGTTGCCTGCGCATGCCCAGGTCCCTTCCGGGTCTTTGTCTGGCATAGTGTTCTTGCTTTCCGCACGACACAATTGTACTATCCACTTAAAGGTAGCGTTCTCTGAAACTTCCCCCCCTCCAATCCACCTATGAAGCTGGCCTGCGTGTGCGATAGCATGTGCCATTTCCCCTCTGACGGAGAGAGAAATTGCGTATACGTAAGTTCCTTTCACATATCCCCCTGGTTATGATGTTTTTGTTTGCATTAACAACACAATGGTAGTATTTACTAAAATGTAGTGTTCATTCAAACGCCACGCTATCCGATTCACCCATGAATCTGGTCTGCGTGTGGGATGGGCACGTGCCGCTCTGTTGGGAAGTTCTAACGGCTGTTTTTATATGGCGGTTCGGTGCGTCGTGATACCAGGATGAGACTGCCTCGCGGCAGGCAGTAGGACTGTATAATGGTGTGAGGTGGGAGGAGAGGTATGGTTCCCTTTCATACCACGATGCAGGGAGATGAAAAAAACAAATGAAATGAAGGGAGAGCTTAAGTATGTCAGATTTTATGAAGATGTGTGAGGCCAATAATACGGGAGAGCCCGAGTTTCTTCAGGCAGTTTCGGAGGTTGTTGAGTCGGTGGCACCGGTCTTGGATAAGCATCCGGAATACCGCAAGGCGAAGATTCTTGAGCGCATGGTTGAGCCTGAGAGGGTTATCATGTTCCGTGTGCCCTGGGTGGATGACAGGGGCGAGGTACAGATCAACAGGGGCTACAGACTTCAGGTGAATAGCGCGATAGGTCCCTACAAGGGCGGTTTCCGTTTTCATCCGTCGGTCAACCTGAGCATTCTCAAGTTTCTGGGGTTTGAACAGACCTTTAAGAATGCCCTGACGACCCTTCCGATGGGAGGAGCGAAAGGCGGGTCCAATTTTGATCCCAAGGGCAAGTCGGATGTTGAGGTGATGCGTTTCTGTCATAGTTTCATGTCCGAGATATTCAGGCACATCGGTCCCAATACGGACGTCCCTGCCGGCGATATCGGTGTCGGAGGGAGGGAGATAGGGTTCCTGTTCGGGATGTATAAGAAGCTGCGCAATGAATTTACGGGCGTCCTGACCGGTAAGGGCCTTACCTGGGGCGGCAGCCTGATACGTCCTGAAGCCACGGGATACGGCGCGGTCTATTTTGCAGCGGAGATGCTTGCCACGCGTGGTGAGACCCTTGAAGGGAAGACCTGTCTCGTATCCGGTTCCGGGAATGTTGCCCAGTATACGGTGGAGAAGATTCTCGACCTGGGCGGCAAGGCGGTGACTCTGTCGGATTCTTCGGGATATATATACGATGAAGAAGGCATCGATCGCGGCAAGCTGGCTTTCATCATGGAGCTCAAGAATATCAAACGCGGTCGTATCAAGGAGTATGCCGATAAGTATCCGGGGGCAGTATATACACCGATCGATCCTGCTCTCGATTACAATCCCCTCTGGAGCCACAAGGCGGACGGTGCATTCCCCTCCGCGACCCAGAATGAGGTCAATGCGAAGGACGCGAAAAATCTTGTCGCCAACGGCATCCAGTTTGTGAGCGAGGGTGCGAACATGCCGACCGTGCCGGAAGGGGTACAGACATTCGTTGACGCCGGGATCCTGTATGCGCCCGGAAAGGCCGCGAATGCCGGCGGGGTCTCCGTCTCCGGACTTGAGATGGCCCAGAACAGCATGCGTCTGAGCTGGAGCCGCGATGAAGTGGATGACTATCTGAAGAGGATCATGAAGAGCATCCACACCGCCTCTGTCGAGGCCGCCAGTGAGTATGGCACGCCCGGCAATTACGTCAATGGCGCCAACATAGCTGGTTTCACGAAGGTCGCAGAAGCAATGATGGCCCAAGGGGTTGTGTAATAGAGTAGTACAGAGAGATGTTATCACCATAAGGCGGCGGCTTCCATCGACGATGGGTCCGCCGCCTTATTCTATCCCCCTCCGTCCCGCTGTTCGTTGCATGGCGGTTTCACCCCGATATATATAAGAAGGTAGCGGAAGCTCCGAATCGCTGAGGCACAAAGGTTTTCTGTTGTGTGGGATCTTGCTCTGCCAAGTCGAAATATTTGTGCGTCACCTTTTTATACTGGAATTTCCAGCCGTCCGGTGGCAAAATGCCTAGGGAAGCTCTCCAAGAAATGCATCAGGGAAGGTGGCAGAGAAGATGGTCCGGGTTGCATGCGTATCAAAAGGAAGGCTGGGTAAAAATGAAGGAGAAGATTATACGGAGCGATGAAGGCTCTGAGTTCTACACGGACGAGGGGAGTTTCATCCTTGAACTGTCGAACTCAGCGGAAGACGAGGCCGTTTCGATAGCGCGCGCGAGAGTGGCGCCGGGGATTACCACGGGGCTCCACCGCCTGCGAGGTGTGACGGAGCGGTATATGATCCTTAAGGGGAAGGGGTATGTGGAGGTGGGCGATCTGCCCCCCACGGATGTTGGCCCCGGCGATGTTATCCTGATCCCTCCCGACTGCACTCAGCGGATAACGAACACCGGGACAGGGGATATGCTCTTCCTGGCCGTGTGCACGCCGCGCTTCACCCCCGACATTTATGAAGAGGCGGGAGAAGCTCCGGGACAGTAGTGTACCCTTCTGTAACACAGTGGGGGTCAAGCAGAAAGTCCTGTTTAAAAGTGTCAAAAATGCACGAGCATAGTATCCCATTAGCCCCTGTGGGGGGTGTACGGAAAAGGCATAAGACAGGGCGCGTGTTTTTGGCTCAGCTTAACTCAGCTTTTCTAGAAGAATATGTTTTGGTTCTAACGCATTACTGCCACGATGAATCATTTTATCATGCTAAAAACGGCTAAAAATAGACATACGAGAGAAACATCAGGGGGAACAGTCGGAAACGCAAAAAACTCCATGAAAACACCTCAAATCCGTGATAGGCTTACAAACAGTCAGGACGTCATAAAAATGCCCGGAGCTTGGAGGCTGGCCGGGCAGGCGATGAGATATTATTGACTACCGTCCTGTTTAGCCGAGCTCCACTACATCATATTTCTCCCCTTGTCAAACAATTTTGGTTTGGCGGAAAGAAAAAGATGGGGTCTATGTCTCAACAATCCACATTCTTATTGTTGAAATATGGCAATATAGGGACACCCCCCCATATTTGCAGGCGGCTTAATATTAGGATGACCTGCTCTTCCTGGCCATCTGCACGCCGCGTTTCACCCCTGATATCTATGAAGAAGCGGATTAATGGGTACAAAATTGTAGGAGGTGAGCACCATAATCAACAGAAATGTTCTTTAAATGAACGATCCTGAAGGGTGCTTCTCATGTAACTATCCGATAAAATTATAAATAAAATATTGGTACGTCTCTTGCTCTGTCCCTCTGGGAGAGAGCAAGATTTTATTGCCATATCTCTCAAACAATGAGAATCTGATATGCAATGAAAGGGGAAAATTATGGATGTGACAGAAATTTTTGGTTCTAATGTTTTTAACAACAAGGTGATGAAGCAGCGCCTGCCTAAGGATGTCTGCAAGGCCCTGATGGAAACCATTGAAAACGGCACCCCGTTGCGTCCCGACATTGCCGACGTGGTCGCCAACGCCATGAAGGATTGGGCGATTGAGAAGGGCGCAACTCATTATACGCACTGGTTTCAGCCCCTGACCGGGTTTACCGCCGAGAAGCATGACGCCTTCATCGCCTCGGCTGCGGACGGCGGCAGCACCATGGAATTTTCCGGCAAGCAGCTGATCCAGGGTGAACCGGATGCATCGTCCTTCCCCAGCGGCGGACTGCGCGCCACCTTTGAGGCCAGAGGCTACACGGCCTGGGACTGCACCTCCCCCGCGTTTTTAAAGACCGATGAAAGCGGCAATGTGACACTGACAATTCCGACGGCCTTCTATTCCTATCATGGAGAGGCTCTCGATAAGAAGACCCCCCTGCTGCGGTCCATGGTGTCCGTCTCCAAACAGGCCCTGCGGGTTTTAAAGGCACTGGGTAATACCACCGCCACCAAGGTCATCTCGACGGTGGGTCCCGAGCAGGAATACTTCCTGGTGGACAGAGATTTTTATCTGGACAGACTTGACTTGATGCTGACCGGCAGAACGATCTTTGGTGCCCCCTCGCCCAAGGGTCAGGAGCTGGATGACCAGTATTTCGGCGCCATCAAGGACCGGGTCGCCGATTACATGTGGGATCTGAATAACGAACTCTGGAAGATGGGCATTACCTCCAAGACCCAGCATAACGAGGTTGCGCCGGCGCAGTACGAAATGGCCCCCCTGTATGCAACCACGAACATTGCGACCGACCACAACCAGCTGGTCATGGAGACCATGCAGAAGGTTGCGCTTCGGCACGACCTGGTCTGCCTGCTCCATGAAAAACCCTATGCCGGCATCAATGGCTCGGGCAAGCACAACAACTGGTCTCTTTCCACGAGCGACGGCGTCAATCTGCTGAAACCGGGCCGTACGGCCAGCGATAATGTCCAGTTCCTCGTTTTCCTGGCCGCCCTGATCAAAGCCGTCGACACCCATGCCGACATCCTGAGGGCCACCTGCGCCAGCGCCGGAAACGATCACCGTCTGGGCGCCAACGAAGCGCCTCCGGCCATTATCTCCATCTTCATGGGGGAAGAGTTGACGGAGATCCTGGAGAATATTGCAAAGGGCAAGAAAAACGCTTCGAAAGACGCACAATTCATTAATGTCGGTGTCGATACGCTGCCCCAGTTTCCGAAGGACAATACCGACCGCAACCGGACCTCCCCCTTCGCCTTTACCGGGGATAAGTTCGAGTTCCGGACGGTTGGCTCGGCCCAATCGGTTGCCGGGGTGAATGTCGCGTTGAACACCATCGCGGCCGAAGCCCTCGACGAGATCGCCACCCGTCTTGAAAAGGCCAAGGATAAGAACGCCGAAGTGGCAGCGATCATCAAGGACATCTACAAGAAGCACGGCCGGATCCTCTTCAACGGCGACAACTATACCGACGCCTGGCTGAAAGAGGCCACAAAGCGAGGCCTGCCCAACGCGACGAACGCCGTGGACGCCTTGAAGGCCTTTGTAACCCCGAGATGCCTCAAACTCTTCGAGAAGTATGAGGTCCTCTCAAGCAAGGAGCTGCATTCCCGCTACGAGATCTATGTCGAGATCTATGCCAAGCAGATCAACATTGAAGCGATGACGGCTATCGACATGGTCAAGAGGCAGTTCCTCCCCACAGGGATTGACTACGCGACCCTCCTGGCGGATTCCTCTGCCAGTCTTAAGGGTGCGGGTATTACCGCTCTGGTCCAGAATGATCTCCTGAAGAAGGTCAGCACTCTTCTGGCCTCTGCCTACAAAAACCTGGCGAAGCTGGAAGCGGCGGCGGCAAAGGCGAAGAATACTGGCGAGACCGTCAAGCAGGCCGAAGTCTACCGGGACAAAGTTGTCCCGGCCATGAAGGCCCTGCGCGTCGATATTGACGCACTGGAAATGCTGGTACCCGCGGATATGTGGCCCGTACCGACCTACGCTGATCTGCTCTTCAAACTATAACAGTCGCTAACTGCATTCAGACAAAAGGGCCGGTTTCGAAAAACCGGCCCTTTTTTTAGCGGTGAGCATTACTGTTTGAAATCATGTCTGTTAAAGTTTATACCCTTTTTCCAGAAATAATCTCAGACAGGCATCTACGACATCCTTATCGTACAGGGTTCCTCTATTTTCCCTGATTTCTTTCAGCGTCGCCTCAATGCTCCAGGCCACACGATAGGGCCGATGGGAGGACATGGCTTCCACCACGTCGGCCAC